>NZ_VRUZ01000006.1:0-97533 GCF_008039485.1 Methylobacterium sp. WL69
GCCGGCGCGACCATCTTCACCAACAGCCCGGGCGTCGTCCTGGCCAGCGGTGGCCGTCAGGTCCGCGACACCGAGTTCGCCGTCGTCCGCGCCGGCCTGAACTACAAGTTCGGCTCGTACTAGGACCCGACCGGCGCCCCTCACCGGGCGCCACCGGCTCCACGAACCCCAGAAGCCCGGCCGAAAGGCCGGGCTTTTTCGTGCGACGCATCCGTCATGCCGGTGCCATGCGAAGCCGGTAGGAGGCGCGGTTCTCAGGATTCGACGGAGCCGATGGATGACGCAGCCGACGCGAACCCGCTCGCGGGCGGCCGAAGACGCCGAGGATGCCGGCTCCAATGCCAGCGCCAACGCCACCTTCGGCGACGTGGTCGCCGCGCGCTTCGACCGGCGCGACCTCCTGCGCGGGCTCCTCGGGGTCGGCGCCATCGCCGCCGTGGTGACGCCCCGCGCCCTCGCCGCCCGCGAGGCCCACGCCGCCCAGGGGCGGAACGGCGACGCGTCCGCTCCGACCCGCTTCCCCTTCGCGGAAATCGAGGCGGGTTCGGACACGCACCATCACGTGGCGGCGGGACACGACGCCCGGATCCTCATCCGCTGGGGCGACCCCGTCCTGCCCGGCGCCCCGGCCTTCGATCCGTACAACCAGTCGGCCGCCGCGCAGCGCCAGCAGTTCGGCTACAACAACGACTTCGTCGGCTACTTTCCCATGCCGGGCGCACCCGACCCGGCCGCCCACGGGCTCCTGGTGGTCAACCACGAATACACCAACGAGGAACTCATGTTCCCCGGGCTGGGGCGCCAGGACCTCAAGGGCGTGGCCTTCGCCGGCATGACGCGGGACCTCGTCGAGATCGAGATGGCGGCCCATGGCGGCTCGGTGATCGAGATCCGGCGCACGGACGGCCGCTGGGCCGTGGTGCCGGATTCGAAGTACGCCCGCCGCATCACCGTGGAGACCCCGATGGTGCTCACCGGCCCCGCCGCGGGGTCCGAGCGCCTGATGACCGCCGCCGACCCCACCGGCCGCGCCGTCCACGGCATGATCAACAACTGCGCGGGCGGCACGACTCCGTGGGGCACGTGGCTCACCTGCGAGGAGAACATCAACTACTACTTTTCGGGGACGCTTCCGCAGGACTCGGCGGAGGCCGCCAACCACAAGCGCTTCAACCTGCCGAACTCCGCCTACGCCTGGGGCCGGTTCCACGAGCGCTTCGACATCGGAAAAACCCCGCGCGAGCCGAACCGCTTCGGCTGGGTGGTGGAGATCGATCCGTTCGATCCGAACTCCGTCCCGAAGAAGCGCACCGCCATGGGCCGGTTCAAGCACGAGGGCGCGGCCGGCATCGTCGCCAAGACGGGGCAATACGTCGTCTACCAGGGCGACGACGAGCGCTTCGACTACGTCTACAAGTTCGTCACCGCGGGGCGGGCCGACGGCGGCGACCGCGATCTGCTCGATTCCGGCACGCTGCACGTCGCCCGCTTCGATCCGGACGGGCGCGGCATTTGGATGCCCCTGGTGTTCGGACGGGGACCCCTGACGCCGGAGAACGGCTTTGCCGGCCAGGCCGACGTGCTCATCGGCGCGCGCCTGGCCGCCGACCGTCTCGGCGCCACCAAGATGGACCGCCCGGAGGACGTCGAGGCCAACCCGAAGACCGGCAAGGTCTACGTGATGCTGACCAACAACGGGAAGCGCACACCCGATGGGGTCGACGCCGCGAACCCGCGCGCCGACAACCGCTTCGGCCACATCGTCGAGCTCACCCCCGATGACGGCGACCATACCGCGCCCGGCTTCGCCTGGGAGATCCTGGTCCGCAGCGGCGATCCCGCCATCGCCGCCGTCGGCGCCACCTTCTCGTCGGCGACCACGAAGGACGGCTGGTTCGGCATGCCGGACAACTGCGCGATCGACGGCCAGGGCCGCCTCTGGGTCGCCACCGACGGCAACTCGGCGTCGCGCACGGGCCGGTCCGACGGCCTCTGGGCTTTGGAGACGGAGGGCCAAGGGCGCGGCACGGGAAAGCACTTCTTCCGGGTGCCGTGCGGGGCCGAGATGTGCGGGCCGTACTTTACGCCCGACGACACCACCTTCTTCGTCGCCGTCCAGCATCCGGGCGAGGCGGACGAGGACGATCCCAAGGCCGCGCCCGCCACCTTCGAGGCCCCGTCGACCCGCTGGCCGGATTTCGATCCCGCCCTGCCGCCGCGCCCGGCCGTGGTGGCGATCACGAAGCACGGGGGCGGTCGCGTCGGCACCTGAGGGTGCCAGCGCCGCGACGCGATAAAAGGCTTCCCCCGACCGTCAGCCCTTCTTAACCAACCCTGTCCCATGCCATGGGGTATCGTGCCCTTCGGGCATGGGGTCGGTGCGCCCGGCGGATCGGGGGACCCGACCCCATCCCGCGGGGGGGAAGCCCCTTTCTGTTTCCGGTTTGTTCCGGTATGGTCAGAGGATGAAGGCGAATGCTGCACGGTCTCCCTCTGCGACCCGGTCCACGAAGCAGGCGGCCGTGCCGTCGCCCGCGCGGAGCACTCCGGTGAGCGATCCCGCGCGCGACCTTTTCGTGGGTGGCAAGGCGCCGGCGCCGAAGGCCGCCGAGCGGCGCACGCGCGAATCCGCCGTGGCTCCGCTCGTGCTCCCTTCGGCGGAGGCCGGCTACGACGCCTCGGCCATCGAGGTGCTGGAGGGGCTGGAGCCCGTGCGCCGCCGCCCCGGCATGTATATCGGCGGCACCGACGAGCGCGCCCTGCACCACCTCTTCGCCGAGGTGATCGACAACGCCATGGACGAGGCGGTGGCGGGGCATGCCAGCTTCATCGAGGTGGAGCTGGAGGAGAGCGGCCACCTCGTGGTGACCGACAACGGCCGCGGCATCCCCGTCGATCCGCACCCGAAGTTTCCGGGAAAATCCGCCCTGGAGGTCATCATGACCATCCTGCACGCGGGCGGAAAGTTCGATTCCAAGGTCTACGAGACGTCGGGCGGCCTGCATGGCGTCGGCATCTCCGTGGTCAACGCCCTGTCCGACGAGCTCGAGGTCGAGGTCGCGCGCGCCCAGACCCTCTACCGCCAGACCTTCTCACGGGGCCATGTGCAAGGGCCCCTGGAGACGGTGGGCCGGGTGCAGAACCGGCGCGGCACCCGGGTGCGCTTCCACCCCGATGCCCAGATCTTCGGGGCCCTGAAGTTCGACCCGCGCCGCCTGTTCCGCATGGCGCGCTCCAAGGCGTACCTGTTCGGCGGCGTCGAGATCCGCTGGCGCTGCGCCCCCGCCCTGCTCGAGGGCATGGACGACGTGCCGGCCGAGACCGTGCACCGCTTCCCCGGCGGCCTGCGCGACTATCTCGCTCGCGATCTTGAGGGCAAGGAGCTCGTCACCGACGCGATCTTTTCGGGCAAGATCACCAAACCGGGCGGCCACGGGTCCCTCGAATGGGCGGTGGCCTGGATGGTGGTCGAGGACGGCGTCTCGGCCTCCTACTGCAACACGATCCCGACGGCCGAGGGCGGCACCCACGAGAGCGGCCTGCGCGTCGCCCTCCTGCGGGCCCTGCGCGAGCACGCCGAGCGGGTGAACCAGGCCAAACGCATGACGGCCGTCACCACGGACGACGTCATGGCGACCTGCGCCTCGATGCTGTCGGTGTTCATCCGCGAGCCCGAGTTCCAGGGCCAGACCAAGGACAAGCTCGCCACGGTGGAAGCCTCCCGCATCGTCGAGACGGCGATCCGCGACGCGTTCGACCATTGGCTCGCCGCCTCGCCGGCCCAGGCCAACAAGCTCCTCGACTGGGTCATCGACCGGGCCGAGGAGCGCCTGCGCCGCCGCCAGGAGAAGGACGTCGCGCGCAAATCCGCCACCCGCAAGCTGCGGCTGCCCGGAAAACTCGCCGATTGCTCGAAGGCCGGCATGGCCGGCTCCGAGATCTTCATCGTCGAGGGCGATTCGGCCGGCGGCTCGGCCAAGCAGGCGCGCGACCGCGCCAGCCAAGCCATTCTCCCCCTGCGTGGAAAAATCCTCAACGTGGCGTCGGCGAGCCGCGACAAGCTCGTCGCCAACCAGCTCATCTCGGACCTGACCCAGGCGCTCGGCTGCGGCACCGGCAACAGCTTCCGCCTGGAGGACCTTCGCTACGAGAAGGTCATCATCATGACCGACGCCGATGTCGACGGCGCCCACATCGCCTCCCTGCTGATCACGTTCTTCTACCGGCAGATGCCGAAGCTCATCGACAAGGGCCACCTCTACCTGGCGATCCCGCCGCTCTACCGCCTGACCTACGGCGCCAAGACGGCCTATGCCCGCGACGACGCCGACAAGGAGCGGGTGATCAAGACCGTGTTCAAGGGCGCCAAGGTCGAGATCGGCCGCTTCAAGGGTCTGGGCGAGATGATGCCGGCGCAGCTGAAGGAGACCACCATGGACCCCAAGAAGCGCACGCTCCTGCGCGTCGGGGTGCTGGAGGATGCCCGCATCTCCACGGGGGACGCCGTGGAGCGCCTCATGGGCAACAAGCCCGAAGCCCGCTTCGCCTTCATATCCGAGCGCGCGGCCTTCGCCGACGGGGCCGAGCTGGATATCTGATCCAGGCTCCAGGCCGATCGCAAGATCGTCCGGGTCTCGAAGGGCATAGCCCTTCGCGGGTCCAGGGCTGGCCCTGGCAACCGTGTCGGGCCCTGCCCGACACCCGCCGAAGGGATGATCCCTTCGGAATCCCGGATCAGGCTTTCTTAGCCGTCGCCTTGCGCGCGGCTGCGGGTTTCGCCGCCGCCGCTTTGGGGGAGGCCGCTTTGGCAGGCGCCTTCTTCGCGGCCGGCTTCTTGGCCGGGGCGTCCGCGCCATCGGTCGTCACGGCCTTCGCAGCCGCCTTCTTAGCCGGAGCCTTTTTCGCAGGGGCCGACTTCGCCGACGCTTTGCGGGCCGGGGCGCGCTTCTTGCCGCCGCCCGACGCCTCGCGGGCGGCGATGAGTTCCAGGGCCTGGGGGAGGTCGATGTCCTCCGCCGCCTGAGTTTTGGGCAGGGTCGCGTTGGTAGTGCCGTCGGTGACGTAGGGGCCGTACTTGCCCGATTTCACCACGATGGCCTTGCCCGTCTCGGGATGATTGCCGAGGGCCCGGCCCGGATCGGCGGCGGGGCCGCGCCGCCCCCCGCCCTGCTCCTTGGCGACGATGATGTCGATGGCCCGGTTGGCGCCGATCTCCAGCACGTCGTCGTCGCGGCCGAGATTCGCGTACATCTTGCCGTGCTGGACGTAGGGCCCGAACCGGCCGAGATTGGCCAGGATCGGTTCGCCGGTCTCGGGGTGTTTCGCCACCTCGCGCGGCAGGGACAGCAGTTTCAGGGCCTTCTCCAGGTCCACGCTCGACGGGCTGAGGCCCTTCGGGATCGAGGAGCGCTTTGGCTTCGGCGCCTCCTTGTCGGGGGAGGCCTCGCCGAGCTGCACGAACGGGCCGAAGCGGCCGTCCCGCAGGCTCACGGCCATGCCGGAGACCGGATCGGTGCCGAGCACCCGCGTGCCGGGCTGGCCGCCATTCTCCGAGGTGCCGTCGCCGTCGCCCTCGACGGCGCTGGCCGCGAGCTGGCGGGTGTACTTGCACTCGGGGTAGTTCGAGCAGCCGACGAAGGCGCCGAACTTGCCGAGCTTGAGCGAGAGCTGGCCGGCGCCGCAGGTCGGGCAGGTGCGCGGGTTCGAGCCGTCGGCCTTTTCGGGGAAGATGTGGGCGCCGAGCAGATCGTTCAGCGCGTCGAGGACCTCGGTGACGCGCAGCTCCTTGGTGCCCGCGATGGCCGCGGAGAAGTCTTTCCAGAAGTCGCGCAGGACCTCGCGCCAGTCGATCTCGGCATTGGAGACCCGGTCGAGCTGGCCCTCGAGGTCGGCGGTGAAATCGTACTCGACGTAGCGCTTGAAGAAGCTCTCGAGGAAGCCGGTGACGAGGCGGCCCTTGTCCTCGGCCACCAGGCGCTTCTTCTCGATCTTCACGTATTCGCGGTCGCGCAGGGTCTGCAGGATCGCCGCGTAGGTGGAGGGCCGGCCGATGCCGAGCTCCTCCATGCGCTTGACGAGGCTGGCCTCGGAATAGCGCGGCGGCGGCTCGGTGAAGTGCTGGGTCGAGGCGATGCGCTCGCGCTTGAGGGCGTCGCCGGCCTTCATCGGCGGCAGGCGACGGCCGTCCTCGTCCTCCTCGTCGTCCTTGCCCTCCTGGTAGAGGGTGAGGAAGCCGTCGAATTTAACGACCTGCCCGGTGGCGCGCAGATCGAGCTTGCGCGGGCCGACATGGGCGACGATGTCGACGGTGGTGCGTTCCAGTTCGGCCGATTCCATCTGGCTCGCCACCGTGCGGGTCCAGATGAGTTCGTAGAGCTTGGCCTGCTCGGCATCCACCGTGCGGGCCACGGTCTTGGGCAGCCGGCCCATGTCGGTGGGGCGCACGGCCTCGTGGGCCTCCTGGGCGTTCTTGGCCTTGGTGCTGTACTTGCGCGGCGCCCCCGGCAGGTAGCGCTCGCCGTATTCCTTGGCGATGACCTGGCGGGCGTCGGCGATGGCTTCGGGCGCCATGTCGACGCCGTCCGTCCGCATGTAGGTGATGAGGCCCACCGTCTCGCCGCCAATCTCGACGCCCTCATAGAGCTTCTGAGCCGCCCGCATGGTCTGGGCCGGGGCCATCCCGAGTTTTCGCGAGGCTTCCTGCTGCAGGGTCGACGTGGTGAAGGGCGGCGCCGGATGACGCTTTGCCGGCTTTGCTTCAACGGTGCCGACGGAAAACGTCGCGAGTTCGAGGTCGCGCTTGAACGCCGCTGCCTCGTCGCCGGTGCCGACGTCGAGGCGCTGGATCTTCTTGCCGTCCGCGCCCGTGAGCCGGGCCTCGAACACGGCGCCGGTCTCGGTCACCAGGGTCGCGACGAGGGACCAGTATTCGCGGGGGCGGAACACCTCGATCTCGCGCTCGCGCTCGCAGACGAGGCGGAGCGCCACGGACTGGACGCGGCCGGCCGAGCGGGCGCCCGGGAGCTTGCGCCACAGGACCGGAGAGAGGTTGAAGCCGACGAGGTAGTCGAGGGCGCGGCGCGCCAGGTAGGCGTCGACCAGGGCCTGGTCGATCTGGCGCGGGTTGCGCATGGCGGTGTCCACCGCCGCCTTGGTGATGGCGTTGAAGGTCACCCGCTCCACGTGCATGCCCTTCAGGGCGCGCCGGGCGTTGAGCGCCTCGACCACGTGCCAGGAGATGGCCTCGCCCTCGCGGTCCGGATCGGTCGCGAGGATCAGGCCGTCGGCGCCTTTGAGCGCCTTGACGATGTCGGAGACCCGCTTCGAGCCGCGCTCGTCGAGCTCCCACAGCATGTGGAAGTCGGCCTCCGGATCGACGGAACCGTCCTTGGCCGGCAGGTCGCGGATGTGGCCGAACGAGGCGAGCACCTCGTAGTCGCGGCCGAGGTACTTGTTGATCGTCTTGGCCTTGGCCGGCGACTCGACGACGACAACTTTCATGGAGGGATTCCGAGCCTCTCGTGAGGGCCTCTTTTCCGCAACGGGCGGTTGAGCGCCCGAGGGCGCTTCGCCGATGCGGCAAGGCGGGCCGCCTCCCGGGGGAGGGGCCTTTTGCGGGGCATGAAGTGGGTTAACCCTCGGGCGATGTCAAATGGAGACACTTTGCCGGGTGCGCCGGGGGCCTCGGACGACCGCCGTCTTGCGGGCGCCGCGTGCCCGCTGTAGCGCTGACCCTCGTGATGACCAGCGCCCCGACTCCGCCCGGCTTCCCCCACCGCCACCTCCTCGGCATCGAGGGCCTGTCGCGCCCCGACATCGAGGCCCTGCTGGAGCGGGCCGATGCCGCTGTGGCCCTCTCCCGGCAGGTGGAGAAGAAGCGCACCACTTTACGCGGTCGCACGCAGATCAACCTGTTCTTCGAGCCGTCCACCCGGACCCAGGCGTCGTTCGAGCTCGCCGGCAAGCGGCTCGGCGCCGACGTGATGAACATGTCGGTGGCGTCCTCCTCGGTGAAGAAGGGCGAGACCCTCATCGATACCGCCGCGACCCTCAACGCCATGCGCCCCGACATCATCGTGGTGCGCCACCACGCGGCCGGCGCCGTGCATCTCCTGGCGCGCAAGGTCGATTGCGCCGTGGTCAATGCCGGCGACGGCGCCCACGAGCACCCGACCCAGGCGCTCCTCGACGCCCTCACCATCCGCCGCAACAAGGGCCGGATCGAGGGCCTGACCGTGGCCATCTGCGGCGACGTCCTGCATTCGCGCGTCGCCCGCTCCAACATCATCCTGCTCCAGGCCCTCGGCGCCCGGGTCCGGGTGATCGGTCCCTCGACCCTGCTGCCCACGGGCCTCGCCCGCTTCGGCGTCGACGTGTTCACCGACATGAGGCAGGGACTGGCGGGGGCCGACATTGTCATGATGCTACGCCTCCAGCGCGAGCGCATGAACGGGTCCTTCGTGCCCTCCGTGAAGGAGTACTTCCGCTATTTCGGCCTCGACGGCGACAAGCTGGCGCTCGCCGCTCCCGACGCCCTGGTGATGCACCCGGGCCCGATGAACCGCGGCGTCGAGATCTCGTCGGAGGTCGCCGACGGCGCGCAATCCCTCATCCGCGAGCAGGTCGAGATGGGGGTCGCCGTCCGCATGGCCGTGCTCGAAGCCCTCGCGACGCACCTGCCGAACGCTTGACATGCCCCCGCGCGACTTCGACCTTGATCTCCAGGCGATCCGCAAGCGCCTGGAGCGGGAGGGCTGGCGGATACGCCCCGCAAAGGGACCCCACGAGATCTATGTCCGTGAGGGCCGGCCGAACGTCGCGGTTCCGCGCGGTCGGGGCGACCTTTCACCGGGAACGGCACGCGCGATCGCCCGCAATGCGGGTTGGCTCGACGGGAGCAGGACGCCATGACGGCCTATATCGGCATCCTCGAGAAGGAGCCCGGAACCCTCTGGGGCATCTGGTTTCCCGATCTGCCCGGGTGCATCGCCGCCGCCGGGACGGCCGACGAGACCATATCCCAGGCGGGAGAAGCGCTCGCGCAATGGTTCTCCCTCATGCGGGAGGACGGTGAGACGCCGCCGCCGCCCCGGACCATCGAACAGCTTCGCGGCGATGCGGACTTCGCCGAGGCCCTGGCCGCCGGGCATATGGCCATCGTGATCCGGCCGCCCGTCGATGAACTCGACCTCGACGACGGCCAGTTGCGGGCCGTGGACGAGGCGGCCGAGCGGCGTGGCCTGTCACGGCGTGGCGTCGTCCGCGCCTTCGTTCTCAGCCAGATTTCAGGATGAGCGTGCCCTCCCTTCTCCTTACCAATGCCACCCTGTGCGATCCCGCCACCGGCCGGCCGGCCCCCGGCCACGTCCTCGTGCGCGATGGCCGCATCGCCGACATCGCTTGGGGGGCCGCCCCGGCCGCCCCCGGGGGGGCCGAGACCGTCGACTGCGCCGGGCATGTCCTCGCCCCCGGCCTCATCGACATGCGCGCCTTCGTCGGCGAGCCGGGCGCGGAGCACCGCGAGACCCTGGCCTCCGCCAGCGCGGCGGCGGCCGCCGGCGGCGTCACCACCCTCGTGTGCATGCCCGACACCAACCCGGTCATCGACGGGCCGCCCATCGTCGATTTCGTCCTGCGCCGGGCCCGCGACACGGCCTGCGTCAACGTCCTGCCCGCCGCCGCCATCACCAAGGGGCTGGCCGGGCGCGAGATGACGGAGTTCGGCCTGCTGCAGGAAGCAGGCGCCGTGGCCTTCACCGACGGGCTCAAGGCCGTGACCAACGCCCAGGTCCTGCGCCGGGCCCTCACCTACGCCCGGGATTTCGACGCGCTGATCATGCAGCACGTCGAGGAGCCCGACCTCGTCGGCGAGGGCGTGATGAACGAGGGCGAGATGGCCTCGCGCCTCGGCCTCATCGGCATCCCGCGCGAGGCCGAGACGGTGATGCTGGAGCGCGACATCCGCCTCGTGCGCCTCACGGGCGCCCGCTACCACGCGGCGATGATCAGTTGCGCCGATTCCGTCGAGATCGTGCGCCGGGCCAAGCACGACGGCCTGCCCGTCACCTGCGGCGCGTCGGTGAACAACCTCGTGCTCAACGAGGGCGATATCGGCCATTACCGCACCTTCTGCCGGCTCTCGCCGCCGCTCCGCCACGAGACCGACCGCCTCGCCCTGGTGGCGGCCCTGAACGAGGGCGTGGTCGACGTGATCGTGTCGGACCACAACCCGCAGGATGTCGAGACCAAGCGCCTGCCCTTCGCCGAGGCCGCCGACGGGGCGCTCGGCATCGAGACCCTGCTCGGCGCTGCCCTGCGCCTCGTCCACACGGGCGACATCGCCCTGCCGCGCCTGCTCGCCGCCCTCACGGCGCATCCGGCAAAGATCCTCGGCCGCGAGGCCGGGCGCCTCGCGGTCGGCGCGCCAGCCGACCTTGTGCTCATCGATCCAGACGTGCCCTACATCCTCGACAAGCGCAGCCTGAAGTCGCGCTCGAAGAACTCGCCCTTCGACGAGGCGCGCCTGCAGGGGGCCGCCGTGCTCACCCTCGTCGGCGGCCGGGTCGTCTTTCGCGATGGGGGCTTCGCGTGACCTATGCCGAGGCCGCCTCGGTGCCGATGCTGTGCGCGAGTCTCGCCGGGGGCTACCTCCTCGGCTCGATTCCCTTCGGCCTGATCTTCACGCGTCTGGCCGGCCTCGGCGACGTGCGCGCCATCGGCTCGGGCAACATCGGCGCCACCAATGTCCTGCGCACGGGCCGCAAGGGCCTGGCCGCCGCCACCCTCGTGGGGGATGCCCTCAAGGGCACGGTGGCCGTACTCATCGGCCTGCGCTTCAACCTGGAGCCGGCCCTGGCGGCGGGGCTCGGAGCCTTCCTCGGCCACCTGTTCCCGGTCTGGCTCGGGTTCAAGGGCGGCAAGGGCGTGGCGACCTTTCTGGGCGTGCTCCTAGCGCTCAGCCCGGTGGCGCTCGCCGCCTTCGCGGCGATCTGGCTCGGCCTCGCCTTCGGCCTCCGGTACTCGTCCCTCGCGGCGCTGGCCGCCTCGGCCGCCACGCCCGTCGTCCTGTGGGTCCTGGGACAGCCGGGGGTTGCATGGCTCTTCCTCCTGCTCGCGGCCCTGCTATGGTGGAAGCACGCGCCCAACATCCGCCGGCTCCGCGCCGGCACCGAGGGGCGCATCGGGCAGAAGGGCTGAGGAAGACCGACGCCGCCCGAGAGCCAGGGGGCAGGGCGATGCAACTCAACGATGCCCAGCGCCTCGACTGGCTCCGCCTCATCCGCGCCGAGGGCATCGGCCCGCGCACCTTCCGCACCCTGATCAACCGCTTCGGCGGGGCCGGCGCCGCCCTGGAAGCCCTGCCGACCCTCACCGGCCGCGCCGGCCGCAGCGTCACGCCGCCGACGCGGGCCGAGGCGCAAGCCGAACTCGCCGCCGCCGCCCGCCTCGGCGCCCGCCTCGTGGCCCTGGGCGAGGACGACTACCCGAAGCTGCTTCAGGCGGCGGACTCCGCTCCGCCGCTCCTGGCCGTGCGGGGCGACCCGGCCGTCCTGAACCGGCCGGCCGTGGCCATCGTCGGCTCGCGCAACGCCTCGGCCGCCGGCCTGAGCGTCACCGAGCGCCTCGCCCGCGAGCTCGGCGCGGCCGGTCTCGTGGTGGTCTCGGGGCTGGCCCGCGGCATCGACGCCCGCGCCCACAAGGCCGCCCTCCCGTCCGGCACCGTGGCGGTGCTGGCGGGGGGACACGACCGGATCTATCCGGCCAACCACGCCGGCCTCGTCGCGGCGATTCTGGAGGCGGGCGGGGCGGTGGTCGCCGAGATGCCCATGGGCTGGGAGCCGCGGGGCCGCGATTTCCCGAGGCGCAACCGCATCATCTCGGGGCTCAGCCTCGGCACAATCGTGGTCGAGGCGGCGAGGCGCTCCGGCTCCCTCATCACCGCGCGCTTCGCCCTGGAACAGGGCCGCGAGGTCTTCGCCGTGCCGGGCTCGCCCCTCGACCCGCGCGCCGAGGGCACCAACGACCTCATCCGCCAGGGCGCCACCCTGGTGGCCGAGGCCGCCCACGTCCTCGAGGCCGTCGCCCCCCTGATCGGGCGCGATGCGGAGGGCCGCGAGCCCCTCGCCCGCGACCACCCGGACTTCGCCGACGCGCCGATCTTCTGGGACGAACTCGACGTCGACGGGATCGTGCTGCCGATGCCGGTGGATTCCTTCGACCCGCCCGAACCCGCGGACGACCGCGCCCGCCTCATCGGGCTGCTCAGCCCGACCCCCATCGGCACCGACGACCTCGCCCGCGCCGCGGGCCTGAGCGTGCGGGTGGTCCAGACGACGCTCCTCGAACTCGAACTCGACGGGCGCATCGAGCGCCACGGCAGCGGGGCGGTGTCGCTGGTGGGATGAGCGCGGCTCAGCGCAAGTAGATCACGCTGTAGAGGCTGCGCCGCAGCTCGTCCTCCCGGAGCCAGACCCGGCCGTTGTCGCAGCGCCGGGCGATGTCCGGCCGCATCCGGGCGCAATACTCGCCGGTGTTGTCTTGGACGAGGTACTGGCACCGGCCCGCCGCCTTGCGCCGGCCGATGACGGCGCTCGAATGGTCGGCGGCGAGATCCGGGTCCTTCGGGTCGCGGTCCTGCAGGATGTACCAGCTGTAGCCGATGGCCGGCGCGCGGCTGTGGTCGAGGGCGTAGTCGACCCTGGACAGCAGGCGGGTGATGTCCGTTCGGGCCGGCGGTCGGCCCGCCTCCAGCATCGCCATGAAGTCGAGCTGGTTGGCGGCGACGCGGGCGGAGACCGGCAGCAGGGGCACGGGCAGGGGCTCGCGCCGGCACAGGGCGTCGACCCGCCGCAGCCACGCGTCGTTGAAGGCGTCCGCCCGCCGCGACCGGAGTTTGTCCACCGTCGCGCCGACGCGGCGCAGGCACTGGTTCGGCGCACGAACGGGGGCGCTGAAGCGCAGGGCCGCGTAGGTGGGGGCGAAATGCGCGTAGCCCTCGTGCGAGGGCAGGTCGCGCTCCGCGCACAAGCCGCCGAGGTTGTAGAGCAGGGCGGCGGCATCCTCCTCGCCGCCCTCCAGCTTGTCGAAATAGGGCTGCAGGCCCGGGTTGCCGACGGGGTTGATGTCGGCGGCGTTCCGGCCCCAGGCGATGTCGGCGGGGTAGGCCGGATGCGCTCTCAGATGCGCCCGCAGGGCCGGATCGGGCAGGGCTTCGAGGCGGGCCGGATCGGCGAAGTAGAACTTGCCGGCCACGTCCAGGGGCGACACCGCCCGGCCGACGCGCTGGGAGATCATGTCGGCGGTGGCATAGGCGAAGCAGATGGCGCTGTCGCCCTGCCCGACGGGGATCTCGGCGGGTCTGGGCGAGATCAGGGGACCGCCCGGAAGCCGGTGGGTGCCGGGCGGCATGGCGATCTGCACCGGGGCGCAGGCGGCGTTGCGCACGTAGCGCGGGGTCGCGGGCAGGATGCGCGGATCGACGCCCTGCGCCGGCGTGGCCGATCCCGCCACGAGGAGCAGGAGCAGCGCGCCGCAGGCCGACCGGACGTTTCCTGCGCGCCCGGCTCGTTTCACGTCCCGCTCGAACATTTTCGGCCTATCCCTGCGGGTCCACCCTCGGGCTCGCTAAACCATCGGCCCGCGCAGGGGAATTCGGTTCTCGCCGGAGGCCCCCGAACAACGCATCGGCTGGTTTGGCGGGGTTGCGTGCGCTTCGACACGTCACGCCAAGCTGACGCTCCCTATCTGTAGTTCAGACAGAGAGAAACGAACCGGTTCGTCGGTTCGACCTGCAGAGGAAACAGAGTATCACAATGAAGACCCGTATCGCCGCCATCGCCGCCGCTCTCGTGCTTGGCGTTGCTCCGATCTCGTCTGCCATGGCATTCGAAAACACCGCGCGTTACACCGCGTTCACCCCCTATGACGTCGAGACCACGGGTTCGGTCGATGCCGCGCCCCGCACTCCGTCCTATGGCGGCTGCCCGATGAACTCGGCCGCCGAGGGCAACGCCAACCAGCAGAACTTCCCCGTGATGCAGTACGGCCAGACCTCGGGCGGAAACCGTTGCTGATCCGGGCACGGGAGGTGACACCCATGGTCCTGAAGGGCTTTTCCTACGCGATGATCGGCGCCTTCGCGGGCGGCCTGGTCTTCACCATCGTCGGCGCATCCCAGGCGATGCTGAGCCTGTAAAGGCTCGGCCAACGGCACGGAGATTGGACGGACGGGCGGCGGAGCGAAGGCTCCGCCGTTTTCGCGCGCGGGCTCGAAGCTCTCCCGTTACCTGCATCACGTGTCGTCCGCCGCGTCCTCCAGCACGCCCCGCATCTGATCCAGGCAGCCCTGGAGGATGTAGGCCGCCGCCAGCTTGTCGACGACATCGCCGCGCTTGGCCCGGGAGGCGTCGGCGGCAATGAGGGCGCGGGTGACGGCGGCGGTGGACAGGCGCTCGTCGCAGAACAGCACCGGCAGGTCGAGGAGCGGCTTGAGGTTACGCACGAAGGAGCGGGTCGACTGCACCCGCGGGCCCTCGCTGCCGTCCATGTTGAGGGGCAGGCCCATGACGAGGCCGCCGACGCCGTGGGTCTCGCAGAGCTGGCGCAGGCGGGCGACGTCGGGGGTGAACTTGACCCGGCGGATGGTCTCGAGGGGCGAGGCGATCTGGCGTCCGACATCCGACAGGGCGAGCCCGATGGTCTTGGTCCCCAGATCGATGCCGATGAGGCGGCGCCCGCCCCGCGACGCCTCCGCGAAGGCGCGGATCTCGGCCTCGGTCATGTCTGTCGCTCCCCGGTGATCCGCCGGTCCTGATCGATCCGTAGCCCGGTGGCAATCCGGGGCCTCGGACGTCAGGGCAGGGGGCGGTCAATGCGTGGCGGGGGCCGGGTCGTCGCCGGCGAAGGTCGAGGGCAGGGGGGCGGCCCCCATCCCGAGGATGCCGCGCACGGCCGGGCCCTGCACCCGCCGCAGGAGATCGCCGAGGTCGGCCCCACCGAAGCGAACGGATTCGAGGTCGGCGCCCATCACCCAGATCTCGTATTCGGGCCGATCCGGGACGACGTCCCAGAACAGGAACTCGCCGGCCTCCGAGCGGCCGAAGAAGCAGGCCCGCTCCACCACGGTGGGATCGTCCCCCTCGACCTCGAAGCGGTGCTCGGGGTGGTCGGCGAGGACCGCCCCGATGCTGTGGGCCATGAGCTCCGCGCCGGCGACGAGATCGGTGTCCGGATCGGGGCCGGGCGTCAGGATGCGGACATGCTCGGCGGCGAGGCCGGCGCCCCAGCGCCGGCAGAAGTCGCGGTAGGAGGCGGGCAGGGGAAAGCCCAGCGCCGCCTCGGCGCGCGCGAGATCCGCCTCCCCCGAGACCGGTCCGGCCACGCCCTGCGCGAACACCGTTTCCCACATTTTCCCGTCTCCGCCCGCATTAAGGTTAAGAATACGCAACCCTGGCCTTGCCGGGATCGCCCCGCTCATAGCATCGTTAACAATGCGTTAATGTCGTGGGTGCCGCGTATGACTCGAGTCCGAACGATCCGTTCCGCCCTGGCCGGCGTCCTCCCCGCGATGCCGTTCCGGCACAAGCTGATGCTGCTCCTGGCCGTCGAACTCGTCGCCGTCGGCTTCCATCAGGCTGAGCGCAATCCTTATCGCCCCGGGATCACCGTCGAGGTGCCCGACCGCTCCACCCATGTCATCACCTGAGGACAGGTCGGCACCCAGGGGATCCTCGCCCGAGATCACCCGGCGTTGCGAGCGCGCGAAGGCGGGTGCTATAGCCCGGCCATCCTTCGTCGCGGCCCCATGGGGGCCTGACGCATCCTCCTGGGGGCTCAAGGCAGCATGTCGGTCGACGCAACGACGGTGAGGCGCATCGCGCATCTGGCGCGCATCGCGGTGAGCGAGGACGAGGTCGCCCCACTCCAGGGTGAACTCAACGCGATCCTGGCCTTCGTCGAGCAACTCGGCGCCGTCGACGTGACCGGCGTCGAGCCGATGACGTCGGTCATCCCCATGGCGATGAAGAAGCGCACCGATACGGTGACGGAGGGCGGCCACGCCCATGACATCGTCTTCAACGCCCCCGAGACCGAGGACAATTACTTCCTGGTGCCGAAGGTGGTCGAGTAGCGCCGCCCCCGTGTTTCGTGATGCCTCCCGGCAGGATCGTTCGGCGCCGAGACCGGCGACGGGGTTCGCGGGGATCTTGAGGACTGGACGCCCATGACCACCCTGAACGAACTCACCCTGGCGGAGGCCCGCGACGGGCTCAAGGCCAAGGATTTCTCCGCCCATGAGCTCACCCAGGCGCATCTCGCCGCCATGGAGAAGGCACGCGGCCTCAACGCCTACATCCTGGAAACGCCCGAGCGGGCACTCACCATGGCAAATGTCGCCGATACGAAAATCGCCGCCGGCGAGGCCCGCCCCCTGGAGGGCATTCCGCTCGGCATCAAGGACCTGTTCTGCACCCACGGCGTCGCCACCACCGCCGGCTCCAAGATCCTCGAAGGCTTCCAGCCGCACTACGAATCGGCCGTGACCCACAACCTCTGGCGCGACGGCGCCGTGATGCTGGGCAAGCTCAACCTCGACGAGTTCGCCATGGGCTCGTCCAACGAGACCTCGGCCTACGGCGACGTGGTCTCGCCCTGGCGCCGGAATAGTTCCGACACCAAGCTGGTGCCGGGCGGCTCGTCGGGCGGGTCCGCCGCGGCGGTCGCCGCACACCTGTGCCTTGGCGCCACCGCCACGGACACCGGCGGCTCCATCCGCCAGCCCGCCGCCTTCACCGGCACGGTCGGCATCAAGCCGACCTACGGGCGCTGCTCGCGCTGGGGCACTGTGGCCTACGCTTCGTCCCTCGATCAGGCCGGTCCCATCGCCCGGACCGTGCGCGACTGCGCCATCCTGCTCGGCTCCATGGCCGGTCAGGATTCTCGCGACACCACCTGCGCCGATCTCCCGGTGCCGGACTTCGAGGCGGCGGTGGCGCGCGGCGTGAAGGGTCTCACCATCGGGATTCCGAAGGAGTACCGGGTCGAGGGCATGTCCGCCGAGATCCAGGCGCTCTGGGACAAGGGCGCCGCGATGCTGAAGGACGCCGGCGCCACCATCCGCGAAATCTCCCTACCGCACACCCCCTACGCCCTGCCGGCCTACTACATCGTCGCCCCGGCCGAGGCTTCCTCGAACCTCGCCCGCTACGACGGCGTGCGCTACGGCCTGCGGGTGCCCGGCAAGGACATCGCCGGGATGTACGAGAACACCCGCGCGGCGGGCTTCGGCCGCGAGGTCAAGCGCCGGATCATGATCGGCACCTACGTGCTGTCGGCCGGCTACTACGACGCCTATTACGTCCGCGCCCAGAAGATCCGCACCCTGATCAAGCGCGACTTCGAAGAGGCCTACGCATCGGGCATCGACGCGATCCTCACCCCCGCGACCCCGTCCGCCGCCTTCGGCTTAGGCGAGAAGGGCTCGGGCGACCCCGTCGAGATGTACCTGCAGGACGTGTTCACCATCACGGTGAACATGGCGGGGCTCCCCGGCCTCTCGGTGCCGGCCGGACTCGACGCGCAGGGCCTGCCCCTCGGCCTCCAGCTCATCGGCCGGCCCTTCGACGAGGAGACCCTGTTCGCCGCCGCGCAGGTGATCGAGACGGCCGCCGGGCGCACGAAGCTGCCGGCCGCGTGGTGGGCATGAAAGCGCGGTCATGACCGTTCCGGTTTATGTCTTCAACGACTGGATCTGGGCCGCGTTCGATCCCGTGCTCATCGCCATCGCGCTGGTCATGGGCTGGAAGTCGGATCAGTTCGTGAAGGTCATCCTCGTGTCGCTGATGGCCTTCTCGGTCTCGGTGCTGGTGTCGTGGGGTGTCACGGCCATCGGCATCCCCTGGCCGGCGCCGGTGAGCCACGACGGACCGACCTTCTTCCCGATCCGCTGGATCGCCGGATTCCTGTGGGGCACCCTGGGCTTCCTGGCGCACCAGCTCTATCGCCTGCGCGCTTGACCGCGCCGGCCGGCACTTTCACCCTTCCGGCGCTCACCCGCGCTCCGCAACGCTGAACCTGGGCATCATGACCGCCTCCGTGAACCCAAAAAAGCTCATCAAGGGCGGCCTGCACGACTGGGAGGTCGTGATCGGCATGGAGATCCATGCCCAGGTCACGAGCCGCTCCAAGCTGTTCTCCGGCGCCTCCACGGAATTCGGGGCCGAGCCCAACGATCACGTCTCCCTCGTGGATGCCGCCATGCCGGGCATGCTCCCCGTGATCAACGAGGAATGCGTGGCCCAGGCCGTGCGCACGGGCCTCGGACTCAAGGCCCGGATCAACCACCGCTCGGTGTTCGACAGAAAGAACTACTTCTACCCGGACCTGCCGCAGGGCTACCAGATCTCCCAGTTCAAGGACCCCATCGTCGGCGAGGGCACGGTGCTGGTCGACCTGCCCGACGGGGAGACGATCACCGTGGGCGTCGAGCGGCTGCACCTGGAGCAGGACGCGGGCAAATCTCTGCATGACCAGAACCCGACCCAGAGCTTCGTCGACCTCAACCGCTCGGGCGTCGCCCTGATGGAGATCGTCTCGCGGCCGGATCTGCGCTCGTCGGAGGAGGCGCGCGCCTACGTGACCAAGCTGCGCACCATCCTGCGCTATCTCGGCACCTGCGACGGCGACATGGAGAAGGGCTCGCTCCGGGCCGACGTCAACGTCTCCGTGCGCCTGCCCGGCGATCCCCTCGGCACCCGCTGCGAGATCAAGAACGTCAACTCGATCCGCTTCATCGGCCAGGCCATCGAGGTCGAGGCGCGGCGCCAGATCGCGATCATCGAGGATGGCGGCACCATCTCGCAGGAGACCCGCCTGTTCGATCCGGGCAAGGGCGAGACCCGCTCCATGCGCTCCAAGGAAGAGGCGCACGATTACCGCTACTTCCCCGACCCCGATCTGCTGCCCCTCGAATTCGATCAGGCCTACGTGGATCGCCTCGCCGAGGGCCTGCCCGAACTGCCCGACGCCAAGAAGGCGCGTTTCATCGAGTCCTACGGTCTCAGCCCCTACGATGCCGGCGTGCTCATCGCCGAGCGGTCGTCGGCCGACTATTACGAGGCGGTGGCCAAGGGCCGTGACGGCAAGGCCGCGGCGAACTGGGTGATCAACGAGCTGTTCGGCCGCCTCAACAAGGAGGGCCGGGACATCGAGACGAGCCCGGTCTCGGCCGATCAGCTCGGCGCCGTGGTCGACCTCATCGGCGAGGGCGTGATCTCCGGCAAGATCGCCAAGGATCTGTTCGAAATCGTCTGGTCCGAGGGCGGCGATCCGCGCGCGCTCGTCGAATCCCGCGGCATGAAGCAGGTGACCGACACCGGCGCAATCGAGGCGGCCATCGACGCCATCATCGCGAAGAACCCCGACAAGGTGACCCAGGCCAAGGAAAAGCCGACCCTGCTCGGCTGGTTCGTCGGCCAGACCATGAAGGCCACGGGCGGCAAGGCCAACCCGGCGGCGGTGAACGCCCTGCTGAAGGCCAAGCTCGGGATCGAGTAGGGGCATCTACCGCCAAGAAGGATGACGTGGCGGCGTTCCGGGCCCTGCGCCTGGATGATGGCCTCGCTCGGCACCCGGCGGCGTTCGGTGGGTCGTGGGAGGTGGACCGGGCAGCCGCTCGCGCGGTTCTCTGCGCCCCTGGACGGGCAAGCCGTGTTCGGCGCTTGGCGCCGAAGGACGAACTGTCGGGATCGCCGGACTCTACGTGTCCGAGGCGCCCCAGCTCCGACACAGGGGCACGCTCTTGGGTCTGTTCGTGAGGCCGGACGCGGCGCTGGCCTTGGCTCGGCGCTGCTTGCAGACGTGCTCGCCCATGCGGCCGAATGTGTTGAGGATGTCGGTCTGTCCGTCGCCGCCGCCAATCATGGGGCCATCCGGCGCTATGCGGCAGCCGGATTTATGCCGTACGGCCTGGAGCCACGCGCCCTGAAGGTCAACAATGGCTTCTACGACGCAGTCTTGATGGTTCTTGCTCTCAGCCGCCAAAGTTGAACAAAGCAACCGGCGGCGGAAGCAGTCGAGGTGGGGCTTTTCGCGTGTTCGAAGTCGTGCCGTGAAGGCCGCTTCTGCGCCCCGGTGACCGCTTCCGTCCCGTGATTCGCGTCTTCGCTGCTCGGGTCCGGATCGAATTAGGCTCGGATCGTCGCCGCAGCGTGCTGCTGGGGTGGAGTCATGCTCGTCTCCCGCGATTCGGTTGGCCGCAATCGAACGTAAACGTCGCTGCTGGTCACCTCGTTGCTTTGTCTGTGCTTGCCTTGCGAAGCACAACGACAGACTGCGACTGCCGGGGGAAAGCGTCAACCCCCTATTTGCCGGCTCCATCGAAAGTCTTCCGCCGCGATGGACGGCGACCGCGAAACGTCGTTACCGATCAGTGTCTTGGTGCCGGTCCGCACCGCGGACATCACGGGCTCGGCGCCGGTGCCGCCCAGCCCGAGAAGCGCTGACGCAGGGCCGCCCACCACTTGCGCCGGTGGTCGCCGGCCTCGCCCACGGAGACCGTGGCGGTCATGCCGGCCACCAGGGTCACGCCCTCGGGCACGCGCTCGATGCGCACCCGCACGGGCACGCGCTGGGCGAGGCGCACCCAGGTGTAGACGGGATCGACGCTGGGCAGCCCCTGCGTGCTCGGCGCCGCGTTGGCGATGCTGATGCCGAGGGTGATGCTCTCGACCCGGCCCCGGATGAGGGGATCGTAGCCCAAAAGCTCGGCCGAGACGGGGTCGCCCACATGGATATGGGCCATCTTCGTCTCCTCGAAGTAGCCGTCGATCCAGAACGAGTCCGTGTCGATCACCGCGATGTTCACGGTGCCGGTGGTGGCGTAGTCGCCGACCCGCAGGAGCAGGTTGGTGACTCGGCCGTTCACGGGCGCGCGCACCTCCGTGCGGGTGCGGTTGATCTTGGCCTGGGACAGCTGCGCCTTGGCCGAGGCGAGGGCGGCCTCGGCGATCTTGGCGGTGCCGGCGAATTGCTGCTTCTCTTCGACGGAGGTCGAGAGGGTGGTGAGCGCCTCGCGCCGCGCGGCCTGGGTGCGCTTGACCTGGAGGTCGGCCTCGCGGTTGTCCATCTCGGCTTCGGCCGACGCGATGGCGACGTCGAAATCGAACGGGTCGATGACGTAGAGCACGTCGCCCTTCCGCACCGCCTGGTTGTCGGTGACCCTCAGCTCCACGATCTGGCCCGAGACCTGGGGGGCGACGCTGGCCACCTGCACGCGCACCCGGCCGTCGCGGGTCCAGGGCGCGGTGACGTAGAACTGCCAGACCAGGGCCGCCGCCACGAAGGCGCAGGCCAGGATCAACCCGGTGGCGAGGACGCGCAGGAACCGCCGTGGCCGGCGGACCTTCTTGGGAGCCTTGGCCGGCTGCGCCTTTCGGTCGGCATCTTGGGATTCGTCGGACATCGTCAGAGGAACACGATCAGGAGGGCGAGGATGCAGACGTAGAGGCCGGCCTCCGCGAGCGGCGGATTGGCGACGTAGCGACTGAAGCGGAGGCGGTTGAAGGCGACGCGCAGGAGCATCAGGATCGCGAGGGCGCCGGCGGCGTAGGCGACGAAGGGCGAGACGAGGACGCCGCCGAAATCGAGGTCTTGACGCATCAGGCGGCTTTCAGTCCGAGGCGGCGCAGGAACCGCCCCTGCGTGGCGGCGACGTTGGCGAGGGTGGCGAGATCGCTCGCCGCCCGGGCGATGGCGAGGCGCGTGGGCCGGTCGGCCTGCGGGCCGGCGGCCAGCAGACCGCGCGCGGACGCCGCGATGGCCCGCCGGTCGACGGCCCTGATCCCGTCCCGGGCCGCCTCGGCGGCGCGCGCCAGGGCCGGGTCGCCTGCGAGGTCGCGCAGCTGCGCGTGGGCGCGGGCGGCCGCCGCCTCCATCCGGGCGAGGTCGAAGGCCCGGTCGAGGCTCGCCGCCCGCACGGCGCCGCTCCGCGAGCTCCACTGCGAGAACTGGAGCAGGCGGTCGCTGTTGAGGCTGGTGCGGGTGGTGGCGTCACCGCCCGCGCCGGCCAGCGCCTCGATGAGGGCGCGCCGCGCCGAATCGAGGGCGAAGGCCCGGTGCCGGGAAGCCGAGATCGGCAGCACCACCCGCACGGTGACGAACAGGATGAGGGCCGCCATCACCACCAGCAGGGCGTTGGCGAAGAAGGTCTGCGGGTCGTAGGTCTGTGGGTTGGCGGGTGAGAGCAGGACGGGGAAGAACACCAGCAGGATGAAGCCGACGCCGAAGGTCGCCGGATTGAGGCTGAGGAAGCAGGCCGTGAACACCACGGGCGCGATGGCGATGGCGAGCAGGGGAAACCCCTGCACCCCGGCGAGCAGCCCGAACAGCACGATGCCGGCGCAGAGGGCGGCCAGGGGCATGCCGATGAGCACGCCCCGGGCGAACGCCTTCGGGTCCGGCGTGATGGAGGACAACGCGCAGGTGGCGGCCACCTGGACCAGGGCGAAGGAGGTGGCCGGCCAGCCCGCGAAGATGAGGAAGAGGGCCGTCGTCCCGAAGGCGATGCCTACCCGCGCCGCGCCCCGCAGGGCCACGGGAAAATCGCGGTGGGTCGGCAGGGGCACGTCGCGCAGGGGGCGGTCGCCGGTGGCGAGCGCCTCGACCCCGTCCTGCGCGAAGACGGCGTTCCGGGCGAAATCGACGGCGCGCTGCAGGGCCAGGATCTCGCCGAGATCGGCACCGCGCCCGACGGTGTCCGCGAGACCATCACGCAGGCGCTCGGCCGCCTGGACGGCCGAGTCCCGCGAACCGTCGCGGGTGAGGGCGAGGCAGAGGGCGCGGGCCTCCGCCACGGCCGGGCCGGGGCTCGCGAGCCGATCGGCGGCGGCCGTGAAGGCGCGGGCGGAGGCCGCCATGGCGTAGAGGGCCGCGATGGCGCTGCGGGCCCCGGCGGCGCGGTTGGGACCGTCGTCGAGCTCGCCCGCGATGGCGCTGGCATCGCCCCGCATGGCGGCGATGCGGCGGATGAGGGCGCTGGCGCGCTCCGATCCGGGATCGCCCGCCGCGAGGGTGTCGCGGGCGAAGGCCCGCGTCGCCGCGACGGCGCCGTCGAGGGTGCCCCGCAGGGCGCGCCACGTGCTGGGGGAGGCGAGGGCATCGTTGATGAAGGTGATGGCGACGATGCCGATGGTGATCGCCGCCACCCGGTCCACGGCTGCGTCGAACACCGCCTGCGGCGCATCGATATGCGCGATGGCGATGATCGCCACGGTGTAGCCCGAGAGCATCGCCCCGTAGGCCCGGGTGTCCTGCAGGAAGTGGGCGGTGAAGACGCACAGCATCAGCCACGTCGCGCACGACACCAGCAGCAGCACCCGGTCCTGCGCGAACAGGGCGATGAGCACGATGGCCACCACGGCGCCGACGATGGTCCCGACGAAGCGGTAGAGGGCCTTCGACAGGGCCTGCCCGCGCTTGGGCTGGGCCAGGATCGCCACGCAGACCATGGCCGAGGAGGCGCCCGAGAGCTGGAGCCAGAACGCGGCGTAGAGGGCCAGCACCATGGCGAGCCAGATCCGCAGGGCGAAAGCCCAGGCGGAGGGTGGCGGCACCACCCGGTCGGCGAAGGCGAGGCTGCGGTCGAGGAGGGAGGGCGCACCCTGCGCCGCCTCGCTCATGCGGGGCGCGATCCGGCCGTCGCCGCGTCCGGGGCGCGTCCGGCGACCCGAGCCTGCCACAGGCACAGGAGCGGCGTGACGACGAGTTCCACGGCCAGCGCCGCCATCATGGTGAGCGAAGGCAGGCCGGTCAGGGCGAGGCCGAGGAGCCGGGCGAGGCCACCCAGCCCCACCACCAGGGTGAGGAACCGGACCAAGCCGGTCTTGGCCTCGATCCCCGGCACGCAGGTCCAGAACAGGATGCCGATGCCCATATGCAGGCCCGACAGGTAGCGGTAATGGCTGTCGGCGGAGACATCGACGAGGCTGCCCGCACTCCCGAGACCGAACAGGACGCCGTAGAGGCCCGACACGACGGGCACGAGGGCGACGGCCGCCACCACCCGCTGCAACGCCTGTCGTTCCCGCATCGTCCCGTTCCGTCCCTCGCGAACGCCGTTCGATCCCTACGGGACGGCGGCGTTCCGCTTCGCTCACCCGCCCGACGGCAAACCAGGGCAGGCGCTCAAGCGTTCCAGCCCCGGACGCGCCGTCAGGCCTTCTGCTCCTTGAGCCGCTTCACGCATTTGCTGAAGTATTGCGGCCATTTCGGACCCTTGGCGGCCTTGTCGGCCACGGAGAGCGCGCGCCATTCCGCGCCGCAGGTCTTCTGGCGCTGGCGCGCCGCGCTCTGGCTCACGCTCGGCTCCTTGGCGGTGGCATCCGGCTCCTTGGCGAGAACCGGTTGGGCCAGCAGCAGCGGAGCGGCGAGGCAGGCGACCAGGATGGAACGGAATGGCATCGTGACAACCCTCGATTGTGGACTTGCCCGTCGCGCGGCGGGCGGGACGCATCACACCCACAACCACAGGGTTCGGCAAGAGCCCTCTTCACGGGACGAGCCTCTTTCCGGAGGGGGCGGGGCCGCGATCCACCGCCGGCCCGCTTCCCGCAACCATCGGCTGGCGTTCCGGTTTGATCCGGCACATGAAGGCTGCTCAACCTTGGCCGGGATGATCCGCATGGCACACGCTCCGGGAAAACCCATCGACGTCCACACCTGGAGCACGCCCAACGGCTGGAAGATCCCGATCATGCTGGAGGAGTGCGGCCTGCCCTACCGGGTGGTGCCGGTGAACATCGGCCGGGGCGACCAGATGGCGCCGGACTTCCTCGCGATCTCGCCGAACAACAAGATCCCGGCCATCGTCGATCCCGACGGGCCGGACGGCCAACCGATCACCATCTTCGAATCGGGGGCGATCCTGCAGTATCTCAGCCGCAAGACCGGCTGCTTCCTCCCCGCCGACGAGCGCGCGCGGGTGAAGGTCGAGGAATGGCTGATGTGGCAGGTGGCGGGCTTCGGCCCGATGCTCGGCCAGACCCACCATTTCCGCATCTACGCGCAGGAGAAGATTTCATACGCCATCGAGCGGTTCACCACGGAGGCCCAGCGCCTCTACGGCGTCCTCGATCGCCAGCTCGCCGGCCGGGACTACGTGGCGGGCGAGCTCTCCATCGCCGACATCGCGATCCTGCCGTGGGCGAAGTACCACGAGAAGCAGGGCGTCGATCTCGCCGACCTGCCCGACGTGCGGGCCTGGATCGCCCGGATGCTGGCGCGTCCGGGCGTGCAGCGCGGCTTCGCGGCGATCTGAGGGGAGGGCTCGGACCCTCCCCGCGGGGCTTACTGCTCCGCCGGCGCGGCCTTGTCCGCCGGCGCGGCTTTGGCGGCCGGCTTGAGAGCCGCCTTCGCGGCGGGCTTCGGGGCCGGGGCGGCCGTCTCGCCGGCCGCGTTGGCGGCCTGCTGGTTCACGTCCGGCACCCGGGTCCAGGTCTGCGAGCCGCACAGGATCTTCAGGAGGCAGCCGGAGACCGACAGTTCCGCGGCGCTCTCGCGCTCCAGGCTGACCTGGTACAGCTTGCCCTCGTCGGCATTGTAGATCTCGCCGGAGAACTTCGCTTCCTCGGGCTTGAGGTTGTCGAGGAGGGTGAGGCCCAGCGCCGGCCGGCCGCGCTTCTTCGGATCGGGGTTCTTGATGTCCGTGCGCGGGGTGCCGTCCTCGGTGTTGGGCGACTTCAGCCAGACCACCTTGCCGCAGATGTTGGCGCCCGCCGGGCCGCAGCGGTCGATGCGGACCTTGGCGCGGCCGTCGCCCGTGAGCCAGGTACCCGAGGGGTCCTGGGCCGGCGCGGCGAGGGCCGGCGCGACCTGGATGGCGGTGAGGCCGGAAAGGAGGAAGGCGGCAGTCAGGGCGACGCGCATGGGCTGGTCTCCGTCGAACGGCGGCAGGGGGTGGTGTCGTTGACCCCAGAAAGCCCGCGCAATCGGGCGAATTTCCGGCACTGTTGCGCTCAAGCCATGGCCAAGGTGTTTTTGCCCTCGGGTTGAGGGGCAGGGGCACCCCCGCTATAAGCCCGGCGCCGGGGCCTCAGTCTCGGCCCCAGAATCAGAACCGGACGCATTCATGGCCACCGAGCGCACCTTCTCCATCCTCAAGCCCGACGCGACGAAGCGGAACCTGACCGGCGCGGTCAATGCCGTGATCGAGAAGGCGGGCCTGCGCATCGTCGGCCAGCGCCGCATCCAGATGAGCCGTGCCCAGGCCGAGAAGTTCTACGAGGTCCACAAGGAGCGCCCGTTCTTCGGCGAGCTCGTCGATTTCATGATCTCCGGTCCCGTGGTCGTGCAGGTCCTCGAGGGCGAGAACGCCATCGCCCGCTACCGTGAGGTCATGGGCGCCACCAACCCGGCCAATGCCGACGAGGGCACCATCCGCAAGACCTTCTCCGAGTCGGTGGGCGAGAACACCGTCCACGGGTCCGACAGCGCCGAGAACGCCAAGCTCGAGATCGCGCAGTTCTTCCAGGATTCCGACATCGTCGGCTGAGTCGCTTCGCCACGCGTCGCCTCCTCCCTCGGGCCGGCGGCGCGTGGCGGTATTTGCCGCCACGCTGTGGCCGCGCTGCCCTTGCGCGGCCCCGAGGGCTCCGTGAAACCGGGTCGTTTCCCGAATCGCTTTCACGGACCCGTCACACCATGCGCCTCCTCGCTCCGCGCACCGGCCGGCTTCTGCTCGCCGCCGGCCTCCTCGCCGCGCTCGCCGCCTGCAACGCCAACAAGGCCGGCCCGACGGCCGAGCTCGCCGGCTACACCCCCGATCCGGCCCTGAAGACCGCCTCGGCGAACAACCTCACCGGCCGCGTGCGCCACGCCTGCGCCGTGACCCAGGCCCGGCTCCAGAACGTCTCCGAGGTCTCGCTCGCCCGTCCGTGCGGCTGCTACGCCCAGCGCACCCTGGCGAGCCTCGATCAGGGCGAGCTCGCCGCCTACCGCACCACCGGCTACTTCAACGATTCGGCCCGCGCCAAGGCGCTCTCGGCCCTCGACAGCTGCCAGCTGCCGCGCCCGGCCTGATCCTGCCGCAGGGCGGACCCGCCGTGCAGGTCTGCCCTGCAGGTCCGCCCTTCGTCCGAGCCTTTGCTATTCCCGAAGACTGAGCAGGGCGCCGTCCGCCCGGCGCACGGTGTCCGAGAAAACCACCCGGTCGCCGTCGAGGCGCGCATGGCCCGAGGCGATGAGCGCCAGGGCCGCCGGGTAGAGCCGGTGCTCCTCCACCAGGATGCGGGCGGCTAGGGCGTCGGCATCGTCGCCGGGCAGGACCGGCACGGCGGCCTGGGCGACGATGGGCCCGGCATCGAGTTCCGGCACCACGTAATGCACCGTGCAGCCGTGCAGGCGCACCCCGGCGGCGAGCGCCTGCTCGTGGGTGTGCACGCCCTTGAACAGGGGCAGCAGGGAGGGGTGGATGTTGATCATCCGCCCGGCCCAGGCCTCGACGAAGCCGGCGGAGAAGATCCGCATGAAGCCGGCCAGGCACACGAGGTCGATATTGGCGGCGACGAGCTCGGCGTGGAGCGCCCCGTCGAAGGCCGCCCGGCTCGGATAGGCCTTGTGGTCGAGGGCGCGGGTCGGGATGCCGGCCGCCGCCGCCGCGGCGAGGCCCCCGGCGTCGGGCCGGTTGGAGGCGACCAGCACGATCTCGGCGGGATAGTCGGCCGCCGTGGCCGCCGCGATGAGCGAGGCCATGTTCGAACCGCGTCCCGAGATCAGGATCGCGACCCGGATTTTTTTCGAAATCGTCATCCGCACGGCCCCGTCAAAACGTGAGCCGGCCTTCGAAGGTCACGGGCTCGGGGCCGCGCGCGGTGATCCGGCCGAGGCGAACGGGCGAGGCGCCGCCGAGATCCAGCGCCTTCGAGACGGCGCCGACGCTGTCGGGCGCCACCACCACCACCATGCCGATGCCGCAGTTGAAGGTGCGCAGCATCTCGGATTCGGCGACCTCGCCGATCTCGGCGAGCCAGCCGAACACGGGCGGGGGCATGATCGCGTCGAGGTCGATGGCGATGCCGACCCCGTCGGGCAGCACGCGGGGCAGGTTGTCGGGAAAGCCCCCACCGGTGATGTGCGCCAGCGCCTTGATCCCGTCCGTGGATTTCAGGGCGGCGAGCAGGGGCTTCACGTAGATGCGGGTCGGCTCGAGGAGGGCTTCGCCCAGGGTCCGGATCGGCTCGAACGGGGCCGGATCGTCGTAGGACAGGCCGCTCTTCTCGACGATGCGGCGCACGAGCGAGAAGCCGTTGGAATGGACCCCGGAGGAGGGCAGGCCGAGGACCACGTCGCCCGGCACGATGTTGCCGCGCGGCAGCAGGGTGCCCCGCTCCGCCGCCCCCACGCTGAAGCCGGCGAGATCGTAGTCGGCGCCGTCGTAGAGGCCCGGCATCTCGGCGGTCTCGCCGCCGATGAGGGCGCAGCCGGCCAGCCGGCACCCCGCCGCGATGCCGCGCACGATGTCGGTGCCGACGCCCGGCACCAGCTTGGCGGTGGCGTAGTAATCGAGGAAGAACAACGGCTCGGCGCCCTGGACGATGATGTCGTTGACGCACATGGCGACGAGATCGATGCCGATGGTGTCGTGGCGGTTCGTCTCGATGGCGATCTTCACCTTGGTGCCGACGCCGTCATTGGCCGCCACCAGGATCGGATCGCGGAACCCCGCCGCCTTGAGGTCGAACAGGCCGCCGAACCCGCCGATCTCGGCATCCGCCCCCGGCCGGCGCGTGGCCCGCACCAGCGGCTTGATCGTCTCGACCATGGCGTTGCCGGCGTCGATGTCGACGCCGGCCTCCGCGTAGGTCATTCCCTTGTGTTCGGCCGTCATCGGCACCTCGTCTCAACGTCCCGTTCGGCCTGCTCTAGCGGGTCGGGGCGGTCTCGGCGAGGGGTTGCGAACGACTCCGGCATCCGACACCGGGGGCATCGCCCCGACGCCGCCGTTCGAGGGGCGGTCGACCCGGACTCGTCCGGTCCCCGTCGTCAGGCGGCCCGGAGCTGCGCCAGGAAGCGGTTGACCGCGGCGTCGAGGTGGTCGGCATCGTGGGAGACGGAGGTGGCGACGGAGAGCACCCGCCCGGCTTCGCCGCCGGCCTTGTGCGCCGCTTCGGCGACGCCGCCGATATGGGACGTGACCTCGCCGGTGCCGACGGCGGTCTGGTGGATGTTGCGCACGATCTCCCGGGTCGCGGCCCCCTGCTCCTCCACCGCGGCCGCGATCGCGTGCGAGATCCCGCTCAGGTCGCCGATGCGCCCGGCGATGGCGCCGATCGCCGTCACCGCCTCACCGGTCACCGCCTGGATGCTCCCGATCTGCGAAGCGATCTCTTCGGTGGCCCGGGCGGTCTGGTTCGCGAGTTCCTTGACCTCGGCCGCGACCACGGCGAAGCCACGTCCCGCCTCGCCGGCCCGGGCGGCCTCGATGGTGGCGTTGAGGGCGAGCAGGTTGGTCTGGCCGGCGATGCCGTTGATCATCGCCACCACGTCGCCGACCCGGGTCGCCGCCTGACTCAGATTCTGCACTAGGCCGGCGGTGCGTCCGGCCTCCGTCGCGCTCGCCTGCGTCAGGGCCGCCGAACTGTCGACCTGACGGCCGACCTCCGACACCGAGGCGCTGAGCTGCTCCGCCGCCGCCGCCACGGCGGCGACGTTGGCGGACGCCTCCTCCGCGGCCCGGATCACGGCGCCCGAGCGGTCGGCGGTGTCGCCGGCCATCCGCGACATCGTCAGCGCGGTGCCCTGCAGCTCGCCCACGGACGTCGCCACGGCCCGGACGATGCCGCTGAACGTCGCCTCGAAGGATTGCGCCAGGGTCTCGGTGTGGCCCCGGCGGGTGGCCTCGCGCACCCGGGTTTCCTCGGCGTGGCGTTCCGACACGTCCCGGGCGAGGTTGGCCTTGAAGGCTTCGAGGCCGCGGGCGAGGTCGCCGACCTCGTCGCGGCGTCCCCGGCCCGGTACCGCCGCGGCGTAATCGCCCCGGGCGATCCGGCCCATGGCCTCGCCGACCGCACCGTAGCCGCGGACCAGGGCCTCGTAGGCGAATCAGCCGAGCGCCAGGAAGCTCGCGACGGTGGCCGTCAGCGCGGCGACCACGACGGTGAAGTAGAGGTGCGCCCGGGCCTCGTCCGTCGCGACGGCCGCATCGGTGCGCGCCTGCATCAGCCCGTAGAACCCGTCGAGGGGCTTCATGATCTGCGCCTTGAAGGCGTGATAGGCGTCGGAATGGACGAGGTCGATCGCCCGGTTGCGGTCCCGGACCCCATCCGGCTGTGCCAGGGGCTGACCCGTGCTGTCCTTGCCCTCGACGAGATTCATCGCCTCGACCTCGAGCTGGACCAGGCCGTCCGAGTTGCGGACAGATTCGGCCAGCATGTCGTATTCCCGCTGGGAGAAGCCGAGGCGCTTCATGAGGTCGGGCATCGATACGGTCTCGCCGTCCGGGCGCGGCTTCGCCACGCCGGCCGCGACGAAGTCCCAGTAGATGCGATGATACTCCTCCGGGCGCGGCGCGCGGCCGGAGCGGATGTCGAGGATGCTCTGGTACTGCCGTTTGTAGGCCGCCTTCCCGGTCACGACGTAGGTGCGGCCGAGACGGGTGAGGTCGTCCGAGCTCTGCCGAATTTCGTCGGCGAGGAGGATCGATTTCTGACGCGTCTCGTGCGTCGCACTGACCTGAGCGACGGATCGCCCATAGAGGATGATCGACCCGGCCAGGAGCAGGCTAGAGATCAGCATCGCCGCGACCAATCCGACGAGCTTACTCGACAAACGCATTGATCGGTCTCCATCTCCCGGGAGGGTTCTGCGGCAGGGCGGTTAATTATCCGGCCTAGTGTCGGGGAATGAGTCTCATTTCGTCTCCGGACTTGAGACAGTAGCCCTTTGACCAAGTGGCCGTCGCGGGTGCTCGAGAAATCCACAGTGTTTTTCCCGGACTGTAGTTGATGGATGCGCGGACGCGGCGGTCGGCGCCCGCCGGACGCAGCGAGGTCCGGTCGTCATCGGCGCGAGCGGAGCACGGGACCGACGCCGAGCCTTGACCGCACCGCCCCGGCTTCCCACTCTCGGGAGCGCACGGGCGGCGTGTGCGGGGGAGGACGGCCGATGCGCGGCAGGGCGGTGATCGGGTGTCTGGCGCTCGGCGGGGTCGTCCTGCTGCTCTACCTGCTGGCCGACGTGATGCTACCCTTCGTGGCGGGGCTCGCGCTGGCCTACCTCCTCGATCCCCTCGCCGACCGGCTGGAGCGCCTCGGCCTCGGGCGGCTCTCGGCCTCGCTCCTGATCCTGGCGATGTTCGTAGTCGCCCTCGTGGTGGCGCTCCTCATCGTCGTGCCGCTCGCCGCCAACCAGATCGCCGCGCTGGTCGCCACCCTGCCCGGCATGGTCGCCCGGCTGCAGGGAATCCTGACGGAGCGGGCCGGCCCGCTCTTGCAGCGCGTGGGCGGCGCGGACGTGCTGACCGACCTGCAATCCTCCGTCGGCACCCTGGTGGGGCAGGGTGGCACGTGGTTCCTGGCGTTCCTGAAATCCCTGTGGTCGGGCAGCCAGGCGCTGATCTCCATCGCCTCGCTTCTCGTGGTGACGCCCGTGGTGGCGTTCTACCTGCTCGTCGACTGGGACCGGATGATCGCGGCCCTGGACAGCTGGGTGCCGCCGCGGCACCGCCCCGTGGTGCGCCGCCTCGGCCGCGAGATCAACGGGGCCATCACCGGCTTCGTGCGCGGCCAGACCCTGGTCTGCCTGATCCTCGGCAGCTTCTACGCCGTGGGCCTGTTCGCCATCGGGCTGAATTTCGGCGTGCTCATCGGCCTCATCGCCGGGTTCCTCACCTTCATCCCGTATGTCGGCACGCTCACGGGCTTCCTGCTCTCCGTCGGCGTCGCCCTGGCGCAGTTCTGGCCCGAATCCGACTGGCTCCATATCGGGCTCACCATCGGGGTGTTCGTGGTCGGCCAGTTCCTGGAGGGCAACATCATCTCGCCGAAGCTCGTGGGCGAATCGGTGGGCCTCCACCCGGTCTGGCTCATGTTCGCGCTCCTGGCCTTCGGGTCGCTGTTCGGCTTCCTCGGCCTGCTGCTGGCCGTGCCCGTGGCCGCCTCCATCGGCGTCGTGGTGCGCTTCGCCCTCGGCCGCTACCTGCAGAGCCCGCTCTATCACGCGGGCTCCCCGGTGCTGCTCCCCAACCGTGAGACCTGATGGCCATCCGCGAGAACGCGCCGCCGAAACAACTCGCCTTCGACCTGCCCGCCGACCCCCGCTACGGGCGGGAGGATTTCCTGGTCGGCCCGGCCAACGCGGCCGCCTACGGTCTGGTGGAGGCCTGGCCGAACTGGCCCGACACCGTCTGCGTCCTCACCGGGCCGCCCGGCAGCGGCAAGAGCCACCTCGCCTCGATCTGGGCGACGCGGGCCCATGCCTGGACCGCCGCCGTCGCCGAGGTCCGGGCGGCGGCGGTGCCCCACCTCGTCTCTAACGGCGCCCTCGTCATCGAGGACATCGACCGGGCCGAGGGCCGCGACGAGGCGGCCCTGTTCCACCTCCTCAACCTCGCCCGCGAGCATGGCAGCCCCGTCCTCGTCACGGCGGCCCAGCCGGTGGAGGCCATGGGCCTCGCCACGGCGGACCTGCGCTCGCGCCTGCGCCTGGCGCCCGGCGCCACCATCCTTCCCCCCGACGACGCGCTCCTGCGCGCCGTCCTCGTCAAGCTGTTCGTGGACCGCCAGCTCGTGGTCGATCTCGCCGTGGTCGAGGCCCTGGCCCTGCGCATCGACCGCTCGTTCGGCCTCGCCCGGCAGGTGGTGACCGAGCTCGACCGCGACGCCCTCGGGCGCGGCCGGCGCATCACCCGGCCCCTGGCCCTGGCGGTTCTCGCCCGCCTCGGCCTCGATGCGACGGATGACGAGGCCGACGACGCCGACTAGGAGCGTCGATCCGGCCGCGCGCGGAAGACTGTCATCGAACTGTCAAGAATCGCGCCTTCCCGCATGCTAGGAAGCCGCCCCTCAGCTTTCAGGAGACACCCACTTGGCGGACATGGAATCGGACGCGACCGCACCGGAGACCGGACCCGCCGAGGCCGAGGCCACCCGTGCGCCGGCCCGTCCCCGGGCCGCGCGGTCCGCCCCGAAACGCGCCGCGCAGGACAAGCCCGTGCCCGGCGAGAAGCCCGTGTCAGGCCCGGACGCGCCCGCGGCGCTGGCCGCCGAGGCCGGGCCCGACGTCGACCTGCCTCCGGCGGAGGCGCTCCTGCCGGATTCCGGTCCCGATCTCCCCGCCGAGGCGGATGTCCGCGACACCGTCCGCGAGGCCGGCCTCGCCCTGCGCCACTCGCCCGAGCGCTTCGTCAACCGCGAGCTGTCCTGGCTCCAGTTCAACCGCCGGGTGCTGGAGGAGGCGTCCAATCCCAACCACCCCCTGCTGGAGCAGCTGCGCTTCCTCTCGATCTCGGCCAACAACCTCGACGAATTCTTCATGGTGCGCGTGGCCGGCCTGCACGATCAGGTCCGCTCCGGCCTCGTGGCGCCGTCGCAGGACGGCCTGAGCCCGGCCGAGCAGCTCGCCCGCGTCGGCACGGACGTGTCGCGCCTCGCCCTCGACCAGCAGCAGCGCTGGCGCGAATTGCGAGGCGAACTCCTCGGCGCCGGCATCGAGCTCGTCGAGCCCGCCGGCCTCGCCCCGGAGCACAAGGCCTGGCTGGAGGAGTATTTCCTCAGCCACGTCTTCCCGGTGCTGACGCCCCTCGCCATCGATCCCGCGCACCCGTTCCCGTTCATCCCGAATCTCGGCTCGACCATCGCCCTGATGCTCATGCGCCCCCGCGACGGCCGGGTGCTGCGCGCCCTGATCCGCCTGCCGGCCCTCGTCGACCGCTTCGTGCGCCTGCCCGATGCCGAGGGGGATGCCACGGCGCGCTTCATCGCCATCGAGCAGGTCATCGTCCTGTTCACCGGGCGCCTGTTCCCGGGCTACTCCCTGCGCGGCCACGGCGCGTTCCGGGTGATCCGCGATTCCGACCTCGAGATCGAGGAAGAGGCCGAGGATCTCGTCCTGCATTTCGAATCGGCCCTGAAGCAGCGCCGCCGCGGCATCGTCATCCGCCTCGAGGTCGAGGCCGGCATGTCGGAGGACCTGCGGGCGTTCGTCGCCGACGAGCTCGAGATCGGCCCCGACGCGGTGTTCCTCATCGAGGGCATGCTGGCCCTCAACGAGCTGTCGCAGATCGTCGGGATCGACCGGCCGGAACTCAAGTTCAAGGCCTACAACCCGCGCTTCCCCGAGCGCATCCGCGAGAGCGGCGGCGACGTGTTCGCCGCCATCCGGCAGAAGGACTTCACCGTCCACCACCCCTACGAATCGTTCGACGCGGTGGTGCAGTTCCTGGCCCAGGCCGCCCGCGATCCCAACGTCGTGGCGATCAAGCAGACCCTCTACCGCACCTCCTCGAACTCGCCCATCGTGGCGGCCCTGGCGGAAGCCGCCGAGCTCGGCAAGTCGGTCACGGCGCTGGTCGAACTCAAGGCCCGTTTCGACGAGGAGGCCAACATCCGCTGGGCGCGCAACCTCGAGAAGGCCGGCGCGCAGGTGGTGTTCGGCTTCGTCGAGCTGAAGACCCACGCCAAGCTGTCGATGGTGGTCCGGCGCGAGGGCGACAAGCTCGTGAGCTACTGCCACGTCGGCACCGGCAACTATCACCCGATCACGGCGCGCATCTACACCGACCTGTCGTTCTTCACCGCCGACCCGGTGGTGGCCCGCGACGTGTCGCGGATCTTCAACTACATCACCGGCTACGCCGAGCCCGCCGGCCTGGAGCGCATGGCGGTCTCGCCCCTGACCCTGAAGCCCCGCCTCCTGGAGAACATCGAGCAGGAAATCGCCCACGCCAAGGCCGGGCGCCCGGCGGCGATCTGGATCAAGTGCAACTCCCTCGTCGACCAGCAGATCATCGACGCCCTGTACGACGCGAGTGCCGCCGGCGTGCAGATCGACTGCGTGGTGCGCGGCATCTGCTGCCTCCGGCCCGGCATCCCCGGCCTGTCGGAGACGATCCGGGTGAAATCCATCGTCGGCCGCTTCCTGGAGCACGGGCGCATCTACTGCTTCGGCAACGGCGTCGGCCTGCCCCACCCCAAGGCCACGGTCTACATCTCGTCGGCCGACCTCATGAGCCGCAACCTCGACCGCCGGGTCGAGGCCCTCCTGCCCATCACCAACGCGACGGTGCATCAGCAGGTGCTGGATCAGATCATGCTGGCTAACCTCCTCGACAACCGCCAGAGCTGGCGTGTACTGGCATCGGGCGCGAGCGAGCGGATCCAGCCGGCCGAGGGCGAGGAGCCGTTCAACGCCCACAAGTATTTCATGACGAATCCGAGCCTGTCCGGGCGCGGCAAGTCGTCGAAGAAATCGAGTCCGCGCGCCCTGAGTCGCCGTGCCCAGCGCGGCTGACGCCCCGCCGAAGGAACACGCAGAAGGAACACGCATGGGCCTCCGCCATGCCGGCCCACCCGCTGCTGAATCCGGAACCGCCGAGTCGCCCTCCCGGATCAGCCGCGCGCCCGTGGCCATCATCGACATCGGCTCGAATTCCGTGCGGCTCGTCGCCTATGACGGGCTGACCCGGGCGCCGACGCCCCTCTACAACGAGAAGGTGCTGTGCGGGCTGGGCCGCAACGTCCTCACCACGGGGCGCCTCAACGAGGAGGCGGTCCGGCGGGCCCTCATCGCCCTCGCGCGCTTCCGGGTGCTGTGCGAGACCATGCGGGTCGCCCGGGTCTTCGTGCTGGCCACCGCCGCCGCGCGCGACGCCGGGAACGGCCCCGAGTTCCTCGCGGCCGCCGAGGCCGCCTGCGGCCATCCCATCGAGTTGCTGTCGGGCCGGCGCGAGGCCGAGTTGTCGGCCCTGGGCGTCGTGTCGGGCTTCCACGCGCCGGACGGCGTGGTCGGGGATCTCGGCGGCGGTTCGCTGGAACTCGTGGACGTGCGCGGCGCCACCGTCGGCATGGGCGTGACCATGCCGCTCGGTGGCCTCGCCCTCCAGGACCTCTCGGGTAACTCACCCAAGAAGGCCATCAAGATCGTCCGCGAGCACCTGAAGAAGGCCGCGCCCCAGCTCGAGACCCTGCGCGGGCGCAGCTTCTATGCGGTCGGCGGCACCTGGCGGGCGCTGGCCCGCCTCCACCAGGCCGCGCGCGGCTATCCGCTCCACGTCATGCACGGCTACAGCGTCGAGCCCTCGGACGAGCTCAGCTTCCTCGAAGTGGTGGAGCGCACGGACGCGGCCCTGCTGCAGGATGTCGAGAGCGTCTCCGAGGCCCGCCGGCCCCTGCTGGCCTACGGCGCCGTGGTGCTGGAGGAGATCCTCAAGGTCGGGCGTCCGCGCGAACTCGCGATCTCGGCCTCCGGCGTGCGCGAAGGCCTGCTCTACGAGCAGCTCGACCGCGATGCGCGCCTGGCCGACCCCCTGCTGGCGGCGGCGGCGGAACTCAACGTCCTGCGCGCCCGCTCGCCGGGCCACGCCACCGACCTCATCGCCTGGACCGACCGCTTCATCGGGACCCTCGACGCCCCCGAGACGGCGGACGAGCGCCGCCTGCGCCACGCCGCCTGCCTGCTCTCGGATATCGGATGGCGGGCGCACCCCGATTACCGCGGCGAGCAGAGCGTCAACGTCATCACCCACGCCGCCTTCGTCGGCATCGACCATCCCGGTCGGGCCTACCTCGCGCTGGCCGTGTATTTCCGCCACGAGGGCGTCGCGCCCGAAAAGGCGAGCCCGATGCTGCGCAGTCTGGCCGGTCCCCGCCTGTTCGACCGGGCCCGGCTGCTCGGCGCCCTCCTGCGCCTCGCCTTCCCGCTCACGGCCGGCACGGAAGGCACCCTCGGCGGCCTGCCCGTCACCGCCGCGGACGGACGCGTCACCCTGACCCTGCCGGCGGACCGCGAGACCCTGGCGGGCGACCGCATCCTCAACCGCGTGCGCGGGGTCGGCCGCGTCATCGGCCTCGACGGCCGCATCGCCATCGCCTGATTCCGGATCGAGACGAGATGCAAGCCCTCCAACTCTTCGGCGACCGCGACCTGCGCGTGAGCGAGATCGAGGCCCCAGCCCCCCCCGGCCCCGGCGAGGTCCGGGTCCGCGTGCGGGCGGTCGGCCTCAACTACATCGACGTCTGGGGCTTTCGCGGCATGGCCTTCGCCAAGCGCAAGCTGCCCCTCACCGTGGGCGCCGAAGCCTCCGGCGAGATCGTCTGCGTCGGCGAGGGCGTCGAGGGCCTCGCCGAGGGCGACCGCGTGGCGCTCTACGGCGCCCAAACCTGCGGCCGGTGCAAGGCCTGTAGCGAGGGTCGCGACAACCTTTGCGAGGACGTCGCCGGGGTGATGGGGTTCCACATCGACGGCTTCGCCCGCGAGGTCGTCACCATGCCGGCCCGCCTCGTGGTCCGGGTGCCGGAGGGCGTGAGCTTCACGGACGCGGCCTGCGCGCCCATCGCCTTCGGCACCGTGCAGCACATGCTGTTCGACAATGCGAAGCTCGAACCCGGCGAGAGCATCCTGGTCCATGCCGGCGGGTCCGGCATCGGCACGGCGGCGATCAAGATGGCGAAGGCCATCGGCTGCACGGTGTTCACCACCGTGGGCGACGACGCCAAGGGCGAGAAGGCCAGGGCGCTCGGCGCCGACCACGTCATCAACTACCGCGACGAGCGCTTCGAGGGCGAGGTCCGCCGGCTGACGAAGCGCAAGGGCGTCGACGTGGTGTTCGAGCATGTCGGCCCCGACACCTGGAACGGCTCGCTCCTGTGCCTCAAGCGCGGTGGCCGCCTCGTCACCTGCGGCTCGACCTCGGGCGTGTCGACCACCATGAACCTGATGCAGCTGTTCCAGCAGCAGTACCGCATCACCGGCTCGTTCGGTTGCTCGCTCGCCAATATCCGCCAGTCCCTCGACAAGATGGCCGGGGGCCTCACCCCCGTCGTCGATACGGTCCTGCCCCTCGCCGACTTCGCGAAAGGGCTGGAGCGCCTCGAATCGCGCAAGGTGTTCGGCAAGATTCTCGTCACCCTGTGACGCCGGGTCCCGCCGGGGCCGCTCCGCCGGCGGGCGCAGACCGGGTGCACCCCCGCGAAGAAATGATCTAAGCGGGGCGGGTGGGGCGTCGTCCGGAACGCTCCCCCGCACGGAAATCGCCTTGCTCCGCCTTGCCCTGGTCCTGAAACGTCACCTGCCGCGCCTTGCCGGACTGGCGATGATCCCCCTGATCCGGACCCTGTTCTGGCTGGCGCGCCGGCTCGGGACCGACCGGGCGAGCCGGATCGGCGGGCGCGTGGTCCGGACCATCGGCCCGTTCCTGCCCGCCCACCGCACGGCCATGGCCAACCTCGCCGCCGCGTTCCCGGACCTCGATCCGGCCGCAAGGCGGGCGCTGGCGGCGCAAGCCTGGGACAATCTCGGCCGCACCGGCGCGGAATACGCCCACCTGCACACCCTGTTCGATAGCGAGGAGACCGATCCGTCGAGCCAGCGCATGCAGGTCTCGGGGGAAAGTCATTTCGCCGATCTGCGCGACGACGGGAAGCCGGGGCTGATCTTCTCGGCGCACCTCGCCAACTGGGAATTGCCGGCGATCTGCGCCGCCCGCTACGGCCTCGACGCTACGGCGATCTTCCGCCCGCCCAACGACGCCGCCTCCGCCCGCCTGGTGCAGGAGGTGCGCCGCCAGACCATGGGCGGCCTCGCGGCGGCCGGGCAGGGCGCGGTCTTCGCCATGCAGGGCGTGGTGGAGCGCGGCGGCCATCTCGGCCAGCTCATCGACCAGCATTTCACCCGGGGCGTCGTGGTCGACTTCTTCGGCCGTCCCGTCCTCGTCAACCCGCTGCTCGGCAAGCTCGCCCGGCACTACGACTGCCCGGTCCACGGGGTCCGGGTGGTGCGGCGGGAGGGCGCGCGCTTCGCCCTCGAACTGACCCCGCCCCTCGACCTGCCGCGTGACGCCAAGGGCGAGATCGACGTCCAGGGCGCCATGCAGGCCATGACCCGCGTGGTCGAAGACTGGATTCGCGAGAATCCCGGCCAGTGGCTGTGGATGCATCGGCGCTGGCGCCCGGCCATGCTGCCGAAGCCCAAGGCGCCGGCCGCGCCCGTCACCCAGACGGCGTCGCCCGTCACCTGATCCGGGGTTCGAAGGGCTCGCCCTTCGGAATCCCGGAGCGGCGCTCAGTCGATCCACTCGCCCGCGCGCATCACCGGGATCGCCCGTCCCTCCGCCGTGAGGCCGTCGACGTCGATCTCGGCCGAGCCGATCATCCAGTCGATGTGGATCAGGCTGCGGTTGGCGCCCCGCGCCACGAGGTCGGCCTCGCTGAGCGCCGCGCCGCCGTCGAGGAAGCACTTGCTGTAGGCTTGGCCGAGCGCGATGTGGCTCGCCGCGTTCTCGTCGTAGAGGGTGTTGTAGAACAGGAGCCCCGAGGCCGAGATCGCCGAGGAGGCCGGCACCAGGGCGACCTCGCCGAGCTGGCGCGCGCCCGCATCGGTCTCCAGCACCTTGGCGAGCACCGCACCGCCCGTGCGGGCCTCGGCCTCGACGATGCGTCCGCCCTCGAACCGCACCCGGATGCCGTCGATGAGGGTGCCCTGATAGGACAGGGGCTTGGTGCTCGTCACGACCCCGTCGACCCGGTCCTTGTGGGGCGTGGTGAACACCTCCTCGGTGGGGATGTTGGCGTTGCAGGTGATGCCGCTGCGCGAGACCGAGGCGCCGCCACACCATTCGTGGTCGTCGGCGAGGCCCACGGTGAGGTCGGTGCCCGGCCCGGTGAAGCGCAGGGCCGCGAAGCGGTGGGCGTTGAGGGCGCCCATGCGGGCGTGGAGCGCGGCGTTGTGCGTCTCCCAGGCGGCGATGGGGTCCGGCCCATCCACCCGCGAGGCCGCGAAGATCGCGTCCCACAGGCGGGCGACGGCCGCGTCCTCGGGGAGGTCCGGGAACACCGTGCGGGCCCACGGCGTGGTGGCGGCCGAGACGATGGTCCAGTTGGTGGAGAAATTGGCGATGAGTTCGAGGGCCGGCACGTAGGCCTGCGACCGGGCGCGGTTGGCCCGCGACACCCGCGCCGTGTCCTGGCCGGCCAGGAGCGACGGGTCGTCGCCAGCCACCGCCAGGCGCGCGGCGCCGTTGCGGTAGGCCTCCGCCATGCCGGAATAGAGCCAGCCCGCGGCCGTGTCGAAGGCCTCTTCCGGGGCGTGGGCGAAGCGCGCCAGGGTAGCGGCATCGTCGGAGTAGAACGTGGTGACGAGGGACGCGCCGGCCCTGTAGGCCTGCTCGGTGATCGCCCGCACGAGGGCGACGGTCTCCAGGGGCGCCGTGATCACGAGCTCCTGGCCCGGCCGCAAGCCGAGGCCGACCTTGACGGCCACTTCCGCGAGGCGCTCCAGGCGCACCGCATGCGTCGTCTGAGCCGCGCCCGCCCCACCGGCCTGACCGTGCGTATCCATCCCTTGGCCTCCCTCGATCCGATCCTGAACGTCAGCCCAAGATCAGGTCCCGAGACGTCAGGTCAAGCGGCGCGCGACCAGGTGATCTCGCCGAGGTTCTCGCGGAAGGCGAAGCGCAGGAGGTGATCGGAGACCACGTTCTCGAGGCGCGTCAGGGCCGCCGGATCGGGGGTCGCCACCCGCATCAGCAGGGCATCGGCCTCGGCCTCGAAGGTGCAGACCCGGTCCTCGCCGAACGGCACGCGGCCGGCGGCGTCGGTGGCCTCGACGGGGAACTTGTGGCTCCAGTGCCGGCAGAGCTGCTTCAGGTAGCGGCTCGCCTCGGCGGTGGGGACTCTCGCCTGAGAGGTCGGCATCGTCGGGTCTCCTTCGGTGCCCCTCACGGGGCGGGGTCGTGTCGCGGCGCGGTCGAATACGTCGGACGATTGAACGCCGGAGCGGTTAAGGCCGGGTAACCTGCCGCACCGCAACGTCTGCGAAACCGCCGTGTCTTCACATCCTTGGCGCCATTGGCGTCCAATTCATGGCGCGCCGCGAAAAACAGTCTGACGGGAATTGGTGCGACGCACAATAACAATCCCACGAGAGCCTTTCCGGTTCCGGCAAAAGATCGCCCGCGGCTTCAGGCCGGGGGCAGGGCGGGCGGCCCGCCGCCTTCGGGGGCGACGACCTTGCCGGGGTTCAGGGTCCCGTGCGGATCGAGGGCCGCCTTGACCCGACGCATGAGGTCGAGGGCGACGGGGTCGGCGTAGTGAGCGAGTTCGTCGCGCTTGATCAGGCCGACACCGTGCTCGGCGGCGATGGACCCGCCGAGACTTTCCACCACGTCGTGGACGATGCGGTTGAAGCGGCTCCACTGGCCGAGGAACGCCGCCCGGTTCATGTCCACGGGCTGGCTCAGGTTGAAGTGGATGTTGCCGTCCCCGAAATGGCCGAAGGCGCAGACGCGCAGGCCCGGCATCGCCGCTTCGCAGGCCCGCGTCGCCGTTGCGAGGAACTCCGGGAGGGCCGAGAGCGGCACCGAGACGTCGTGCTTGATCGAGCCGCCCTCGCGCCGCTGCACCTCCGACAGGTTTTCGCGCAAGGTCCACAGGGCCTGGTTCCGGGCCTCGCTGGCGCCCAGCGTCGCGTCCTCGACGAGGCCGGCTTCCATGGCTTCGGCGAGGGCCGCCTCCAGGGCCTCGGTGGCCGGGGCGTCGGGCCGCGTCGAGGAGAACTCGACGAGGGCGTAGGTGCCGTGCCGGCCCGCGAGCGGCGGCGTCGCACCCGGCGTGTGGCGCAGGACAATCTCCAGGCCGAAGGGCGGGATCACTTCGAAGGCGGTGAGATCGCGTCCGGCCCGGGCGCGGAGCCGGGCGAACAGGGCGAGGGCGGCGGCCGGGTCGGCGAGGCCGACGAAGCCGACGCCCCGGCTCAGGGGCCTGGGAAACAGCTTCAGGACGGCGGCGGTGATGATGCCGAGGGTGCCTTCCGAGCCGACGAAGAGCTGCTTGAGGTCGTAGCCGGCATTGTCCTTGCGCAGGCCTTTCAGCCCGTTCCAGACCCGGCCGTCGGCCAGCACCACTTCGAGGCCGAGGACGAGGTCGCGGGCGTTGCCGTAGGCCAGCACCGCCGTGCCGCCGGCATTGGTCGCGAGGTTGCCGCCGATGCGGCACGAGCCCTCCGAGGCGAGCGACAGGGGAAACAGCATTCCGGCCCCGTCCGCCGCCGCCTGGACGTCCGCCAGGGTGACGCCGGCCTCGACGGTGATGGTCGCGTTGGTCGGATCGACGGCGCGCACCCGGGCGAGGCGGGCGAGCGACAGGACGATTCCGCCCTGGGGCACGCCGCCGCCGACGAGGCCGGTGTTGCCGCCCTGCGCCACCACCGGCACCCGCGCGGCGGCGCATTGCGCCACGACGAAGGCGGCCTCGGCCGTGTCGGCCGGACGCACCACGGCGAGGGCCCGGCCGCGGTGGAGCCCGCGGGTCTCGATGAGATAGGGCTCCAGATCCTCGGGCGCCGTCAGCACGTGGGCCGCTCCGAGGCGGTCGGTCAGCGCGGCGAGGAGGGCGGGGGAGGGGGGCACGCGAACATCCCGGACAGGCCGCCCACCGCCGCCGGGATGGCGCGGCCGGGCGCTCCCCCTATGATAGGTAGCGCGCGGCCGCTGTGCAGGGCCGGCCGCCGCATCCGAGACCCGGGAGACTCCAACGATGCTGTCCGTGATCCCCAACCCGCCGCGCATCGCCCTGCCCATCGTCGGCAGCGCGGACCTGTTTCCCGTCCGGCGCGTCTACTGCGTCGGGCGCAACTACGCGGCCCATGCCCGCGAGATGGGCAAGGACCCCGAGCGCGAGCCGCCATTCTTCTTCATGAAGCCCGCCGACGCCCTCCAGGTCGTGCCCGGCGTGGAGGCCGTCGATCATCCCTATCCGCCGCGCACGGAAAACTATCATTTCGAGGTGGAGATGGTGGCGGCCCTGTCCGTCGGCGGCGCCGACATCGCGGTCAGTTCCGCCCTCGACCACGTCTACGGCTACGCGGTCGGCCTCGACATGACCCGGCGCGACGTCCAGGACGAGGCCAAGCGCCTCGCCCGGCCGTGGGATCTCGCCAAGGCGGCCGACGCCTCCGCCCCCATCGGTCCGCTCCACCCCGCTTCGGCCATCGGCCACCCGGACCGGGGCGCCATCACCCTCAGCCTCGACGGCACCGAGCGCCAGCGCGGCGATCTCTCGGAGATGCTGTGGTCGCTGCCCGAGCAGATCGCCTACCTGTCGGCCTACTTCACGCTGCATCCCGGCGATCTCATCTTCACCGGCACGCCGTCCGGCGTCGGCGCAGTGACGCGCGGCCAGACGATGCGCGCGGCCGTCGACGGCCTCGGCGCCATCGACCTGCGGGTCGTCTGAGGATGCTCCTGGACCGACCGCTCCTGCGGCGGCTGTTCCACCTCGGGGCCCTGGCCACGCGCGGCATGACCCTGGGCGTGCGCGGCGCGGCCATCGACGGGCGGGGCCGGGTCTGCCTCGTGCGCCACACCTACGTCGCCGGCTGGCACCTGCCCGGCGGCGGCATCGAGACGGGGGAGAGCGCCGTTTCGGCGATGATCCGCGAGTTCCACGAGGAGGCCGGGATCGTCGTCGATCCTGCCGTGGCCCTGCGCCTGCACGGGTTCTACCACAATGCGGCGGCGGCCGGCCGTGACCACGTCGCCCTCTACGTGGCGCCCGCCTTTACCGTGCCGGTCCCCAAGGGGCCCGACCGGGAGATCGCCGAATGCGGGTTCTTTCCCCTCGACGCCCTGCCGGAGGCGACGACGCGGGCCACCCGGGCGCGCCTGCGCGAGATCCGCGAGGGCGCGCCGCCGTCCGCGCAATGGTAGGACCGACGGCAGGGATACCGGGCCGGGATTCCGCATCGGGATTCTTGTCCGAGGCGCCGGCTACGGGAATCGGCCGCTCGGCCCTTGCAACGCCCCGCGGAATGGTGTTTAGAGACGCCGTCCGGGGCCGCCGGCGGGTCTTTCCACCAGCGGCGCGGTTGTGAGCGGGTGTAGCTCAGGGGTAGAGCACAACCTTGCCAAGGTTGGGGTCGAGGGTTCGAATCCCTTCGCCCGCTCCAATTCATCCGAGACGACACGATGTCATGGCCCGCCCAGGCCGTTCGACGTCGTGACTACGACGAATCCCGATCGCTGGCGCCATGCCGGCATCGCGGTGTGAGCGGGTGTAGCTCAGGGGTAGAGCACAACCTTGCCAAGGTTGGGGTCGAGGGTTCGAATCCCTTCGCCCGCTCCAAATTTCCAGCTTTCTCCAGCGTTCATGACGGTCCCTCGGGGCCGTTTTTACGTTTTGGGCCGAGCCGGCCGCGAGGGGCCGGCCCGCCGCCCGGAAAGCCGAGCCCGGACAAGAACGGCGAAAGGCCGCGAACATTTCGCGGAACCGCACGTTGGGACCGGCGATGTCGTGAGTTGGCGTGCAAGCGGGCAGGGTGTGCCCGATCGTGCGCCATCCGGTTCGTCGCCTTCATCCCTCGGTCACCGCGCCGCGTCCCCGCGACCGGCGCGCGTCGTCCCGATCCCCGATCCCCAGGAGTTCCCCTTGGCCGTCACACCCACACGCACGCCAGTCGCATCGACGGCCGCCACCATCGAGCCGCGCAGCACGCTTCTGCTGAACCAGGTCTCCTGGGGGGCCATCTTCGCCGGCGCCGTCATCGCCCTGGTGGCGCAGATGATCCTCAACATGGTCGGCCTCGGCATCGGTCTCTCGACCCTGAACCCCACCGGCAACGACACCCCCACCGCCGCCAGCCTGTCCACGGGCGCGGGCCTGTGGTGGGTCGTCTCGGGCATCGTCGCCTCGCTCATCGGCGGCTTCCTCGCCGGACGCCTCTCGGGCAAGCCGTCGGCCGGCACCAGCGGCTATCACGGCCTCGTGTCCTGGGCCGTGACCACCCTCGTCATCGTCTACCTGCTCACCTCGGCGGCCGGCGGTCTCATCGGCGGTGCGTTCGGCGGCATCTCCAGCGTCATCGGCGGCGCCGGTTCGGCCCTCGGCGGGGCCGCCCAGACGGCGGCTCAGACGGCCGCGCCCTCGCTCACCAAGCTGACCAACCCCCTCGACGGCATCGAGAACAAGGTCCGCCAGACCTCGGGCGGTCAGGACCCGGCCGCCCTGCGCGATACCGCCGCCCAGGCCGTGCGCGCCTACCTTTCGGGTGACGCCGCCCAGCAGGCCCAGGCCGAGGCCCGCGCCACGGACGCCCTCGCCAAGGCGCAGGGCATCTCGCCCGACGAGGCCAAGGCCCAGGTCCAGGATTACCGCAAGCAGTACGAGCAGGCCGCGGCCGAGGCGAAGCAGAAGGCCCTCGCCGCCGCCGAGGCGACCCGCAGCGCCGCGGCGCAGGGCGCGCTCTATGGCGCCCTCGCCCTGGTCCTCGGCGCCCTCGCCGCGCTCCTCGGCGGCCGCTTCGGCACCGTCGATCCGGCCCTGGCCTACGGCACCCGCCGCGACTGACCGGACCGTCCCGCCGGTCCACGGCCGGCGGGATCGTCCCGAACGAAAGAAGGCCCCCGGATCGCTCCGGGGGCCTTTTTCGCGGTTGGTCCAAGTCTTGAACGATCCGGCTATCCGGCCGTCGGGGCCGCACCCGGCTCGGCCAGGGCCGTGATCGCCGTCACATCGCCGGCTTGGGCCTCGACCACGGCGGCGGCGGTGATGTTGACGATGCCCCGCGCCGTCACCGAGGGCGACAGGATGTGGGCGGGCTTGGCCGGACCGATGAGGAGCGGCCCCACCGGCAGGGCGTCGGCGAGGACCTTGGCGAACTGGAAGGCGATGTTGGCCGCATCCAGGTTCGGCAGGATCAGCACGTTGGCCGCGCCCTTGAGATACGAGTTCGGCATCACCCGGTCGCGGATGAGGTCCGACAGCGCGGTGTCCGCCTGCATCTCGCCATCGACCTGCAGTTCCGGCGCGCGCGCCCGGATGAGGCCGAGGGCCGAGCGCATCTTGAGGGACGAGCGCGAATCCGACTGTCCGAAATCCGAATGGCTGAGGAGCGCGATCTTCGGGGTGAGGCCGAAGCGGCGGACGTGCTCGGCGCAGGCCACCGCGACGTCGGCGATCTCTTCCGCCGTCGGATCGGGCCGCACGTGGGTGTCGGCGAGGAAGTAGGCGCCCTTCTTCGTGACGATGAGGCTCATGGCGGCGAAATCGAGGATGCCCGGCGCTAGGCCGATCACGTCGCGGATCACCCGCAAGCGCGTCTCGAACCGGCCCTCCAGGCCGCAGATCAGGGCGTCCGCCTCGCCCCGGCGCACGGCGATGGCGCCGATCACCGTGGTGTTGGTCCGCACCAGGGTGCGGGCGGCGTCCGGGGTGATGCCCCGCCGGCCGGCGACCTCGAGGTAGGTGGCGACGTAGTCGCGGTAGCGCGGATCGTCCTCGGGATCGATGAGGTCGAAATGCTCGCCCTGGCGCAGGGTCAGGCCGAAGCGCTTGATCCGGGTCTCGATGACCCGCGGGCGTCCGACGAGGATGGGCCGCGCCACCCCGTCCTCCGTCAGGGCCTGGGCGGCGCGCAGGACGCGCTCGTCCTCGCCCTCGGAGTAGATGACCCGCTTGGGGTTCTCCTTGGCCTTGGTGAAGATCGGCTTCATGATGAAGCCCGAGCGGTGGACGAAGCGGTCGAGGCTGTCGGCGTAAACCTGGAGGTTCTCCAGGGGCCGGCCGGCGACGCCCGAATCCATGGCGGCCTGGGCGACCGCCGGGGCGATGCGCAGGATCAGGCGCGGGTCGAACGGGCTCGGGATCAGGGAGCGCGGGCCGAACGGCCGGGCCTCGCCGCCATAGGCGCGGGCGACCACGTCGGACGGCGTCTCGCGGGCCAGCGCCGCGATGGCCTTCACGGCGGCCTGCTTCATCTCCTCGTTGATCGAGGTGGCACCGACATCGAGCGCGCCCCGGAAGATGTAGGGGAAGCACAGGACGTTGTTGACCTGGTTGGGGAAGTCCGAACGCCCGGTGCAGATCATCGCGTCGGGGCGCTTCTCCTGCGCCAGATCGGGCATGATCTCGGGGTAGGGGTTGGCGAGCGCCATGATCAGCGGGTTCGGCGCCATCTTCTCGAGGTATTCGGGCTTGAGGACGCCGCCGGCCGAGAGGCCGATGAACACGTCCGCGCCCGGGATCACCTCGGCGAGGGTCCGGGCCTCGGTCTCCTTCGCGTAGATGTCCTTCCACCGGTCCATCAGTTCGGGGCGGCCCTTGTAGACCACGCCCTTGATGTCGGTGACGGTGATGTTCTCCACCTTCGCCCCGAGGGAGACGAGGAGGTTGAGACAGGCCAGCGCCGCGGCGCCGGCGCCCGAGGTGACGATGCGAACGTCGCCGAGGCGCTTGCTGGCGAGTTCGAGGGCGTTGAGGACGGCGGCCGCCACGATGATCGCGGTGCCGTGCTGATCGTCGTGGAAGACCGGGATGTTCATCCGGGCCCGGCAGCGCTCCTCGACCTCGAAGCACTCGGGCGCCTTGATGTCCTCGAGGTTGATGCCGCCGAAGGTCGGCTCCAGGGCGCAGACCACGTCGACGAGCTTGTCGACGTCGTTCTGGGCGACCTCGATGTCGAACACGTCGATGCCGGCGAACTTCTTGAACAGGACCGCCTTGCCCTCCATCACGGGCTTCGAGGCGAGGGGACCGATGTTGCCGAGGCCGAGCACCGCCGTGCCGTTGGTGAGGACGGCGACGAGGTTCTGGCGGATGGTGAGGGTGGCGGCCTCCTGCGGATCGGCCGCGATGGCCTCGCAGGCGGCGGCGACGCCGGGGGAGTAGGCCAGCGCCAGGTCGCGCTGGTTGCCCAGGGGCTTGGTCGCCTGGATCTCGAGCTTTCCGGGACGCGGCAGACGGTGGTAGACGAGCGCCCCGGACTTGAGATCGTCGGACATGTTGTCGCCCATGGGCCTCACTCCCTGGATATCGCGCCGCGCGCGCCTTGGAGCACCGTTCCGGTCGGGTCCGGGGTGCGTCGATTGAAGACCCTGTTGCACCGCCTGCGGAGTGGGCGCAACCCGAACAACGAGACCCGGATTCACCTCTCGAACCTCGCCGCGCGCTACGGTTTCTCCATCGGCGCCTACTCTTACGGGCGCCCGAAGGTGCGGTTTCCCGAATCCGGCCGGCGGCTGACGATCGGCCGGTTTTGTTCCATCGCCGACAAGGTCGAGATCCTCCTCGGCGGCGGCCACCGCCTCGACTGGGTCTCGACCTACCCGTTCGCCGCCATGGCGGGGCTGTGGCCGGGCCTCGACGCGTCGGCGGAGTACCATGCCTCGCGCGGCGACGTCGTGATCGGGTCGGACGTCTGGCTCGGCTCGGGCTGCCTCGTCCTGTCGGGCGTCACCATCGGGCACGGTGCCGTGGTGGCGGCCCACGCCGTGGTGAGCCGGGACGTGCCGCCCTACGCCGTGGTCGCCGGCAACCCCGCCCGGGTGGTGCGCCACCGCTTCGACCCCGACACCGTCGCGGCGCTGGTCGAGACCGCGTGGTGGGACCTGCCGCACGCGGCGGTGGCGGGCCTCGTGCCGCTGCTCCAGAGCGGGCGCACGGACGAGCTGATCGCGGCGGTCAGAACCCTCAACGGGACGCTGAACGTTGCGGGCGGCGCCTGAATCCCTTACCCGCTTGGGCTCGAAACCGATCGCCAAGGCCGCCGACGATGTCCGACACGCCCCCCGACCGCCTCGCCGTGAACCCCAACAGCCCGTTCTACGACGAGAAGACCCTCGAGCGCGGCATCGGCATCCGCTTCAAGGGCGTCGAGAAGACCAACGTCGAGGAATATTGCGTCAGCGAGGGCTGGGTCCGCCTCTCGGCCGGAAAAACCCTCGACCGGGCCGGCAACCCGATGACGGTGAAGCTGAAGGGCCCCGTCGAGCCGTATTTTCGCGACGACGTTCCGGCCGAGGGCTGAGGACGTTCAGACGGGCGCCCGTTCCAGAGGGAACGGCGTCGGCTCCCAGTAGCGCTCGAGTTTCGCGCCGCGGATGTTTTCGGATTCCCAGCCGTGGAGGATCGCTGCCAGGGCCGGCCGGTCGTCGGCCAGGAGCGGTTCGGCGACGGGCAGGATCAGGCTGCGCATGTATTGGTAGATCGGCTGATCCGGACTCTTGTTCTCCCGGAAATGCGGGAGGAGTTCGGCGAGCTGCGCGCGCGCGGCCGGCAGGTTGCCCAGGGCGATGTCGAGAATCAGCCGCTCATGCGGGAAGCCGGTCAGGGCGATCGGGAAGGTTTCGCGGTAATAGGCCGCCCAGTGTTCCAGACTCTCGAACGACCGTAGGTGCGGTAGGGCTTCGGTCTCGATCACGGAGATCGCTGCCTCCACCGTCGAGGGGGCGGACCAATGCCAATACACAGACCCTATTCGAGGGGGCGGATTGATGTATCCCGCACAATGTCCGATGATTCCCAAAAAATCCGGCTTCGCAACGAAGGTCGGGAGGATCGCCCACCGGAGTCGAAACGCATCCGGCTCCCAGGTTTGACAGACGAGGACACGGAACGCCAGATGGCGAATGGGAGTGAGCCAGAGGTCGCGCTTGCCGGGGTAGGCGAAATCGGCGTTCCGGTCGGCCAGCGGACGGAAGATCGTCTTGATTTGGCGTGCGGTGGTCATCGGGTCGGCCTCATCTTCGCGGCGATGAAGGCATCCGTGCTGCCGAAGTCCCTCCGGCCTGATGCCAGTTGCCAAGGGAGAGCGCTTCGATAAAGCGATGCAATCCTGGGATGTACAGTCGGCGATCGAGGAAGATCCAGCGAAATTTCCACCCGGCACCGATCGTCTGATTTCGTCGGGGTGCGACGCCGATCCCCGCTCAATCGACGGGCGGAGCCGCCTCGCGACCCCGGCGTGCCCCCGAAAAATTCCGCAGGGCCTGCGCCACGAGAGCGTCGACGCCGCGCTCCGTCTGCGGGGTGCGGATCACCAGGCTGGTGATGGCGTCGGGGTGGTTTTTGCGCTGCTTCGGCGTGCGGGCGTGGTTGGAGATCCGGAGCGCGAAGGCGCAGCCCTCGGGCTTGAGGTAGAGGCTGTCGCCCCGGGTGTTGCGGGCCACGATGGCAAAGCCGTGGGCGATCACTCCGGCCACGGCCCGGTCCAGGGCCGCCTGGGGGGTGAGGAGGCTCACGACACCGCCGCCTGGGGCCCGCGCGCCCTCAGGGCCCACGCCTTGAGCCGCAGGGCGGGCTTCTCGACGGCGACCCATGACGCGGCCGCCACGAGCCCGGTGAGCGCCAGGGCAGGGGGCAGCAGCAGCCAGGGCGCGGCCGCCGGCATCAGGGCGTGCAGGCTCTGCTGGATCGGCCAGCCGTAGAGGTAGATCCCGTAGGAGAGGTCGGCGCGCGGCTCCAAGGCCGGATGGGCCAGGGCCGGGCTCAGGGCCAGCCAGATCGCCCCGTAGGCCTCGGCGAGGAACAGGGTCGCCCGGTAGGGGGGCGTGCCCTGGAGAAGGGCGGCGGCCAGCGCCAAGGCGACGAGGGGCCAGGCCCGATGCCGGAGGCGGTCGCGCCAGAGGTAGAGGGCGGACCCCGACGCGAACAGCAGGGGCAGGCGAAAGCGCGTCTCCGCGCCCTCGGACAGGTCGGGATGGAGGAATTCCGCCGCCGCCAGCCCCATGGCGAGGGCCGCCACGAGGGCCAGCGCCGGTCCGCGCCGCAGGAGGCCGAGGAGTCCGGCGGCCAGCAGCCCAAGGTAGCACAGCACCTCGTACTTCAGGGTCCAGACCGTGCCCAGCGGCGAGCGGTAGGGGTTGTCCGGAAACACCCCCGGCAGGCTCGCGTTGCTCTTGAACGTCGTCAGGGTGTCGCGGATGAAAAGCCACGGACCGGGCGCCTGAAGGTATTCGCCCAGGGGCAGGCGGGTGAGGGCGGGGCCGAGGACCAGGGTGACGATGAGGGTCGCGGCGATCACGCCCGGCAGGATGCGGAGGGTCCGGGCCAGGACGTAGTCGCGGGCCCCGCGCCGCTCCAAGCTCATGGCGACGAGGAAACCCGAGACGGCGAAGAACCCGTTTACCGCGTGCGCGCCCAGGGAAAATCCCGTCGCCCGGGCCAGGGGCTCGTCGAGGGGCTGCCCGCTGGTGACGCTGAAGGCGTGGGAGACGACCACGGCGGTGGCGAGGGCGAGGCGCAGGGCGGAGAAGCCATTGTGCGGCCGGGCCAGGGCCCGCCCGAAGGTGTTCGCGCTCACGCGGGCTCCTCGCGGTCCAATCCCTCGTGATCGAGGGCGGAGCGGCCGCGCAGGGCGGCCAGCGCCCCGGCCGCCGAGCCGCCGTAGCGCTCCCACAGGGCGCGGTGTCCGACGAGGCGGGCCAGGGCGGCCTTCGGCGCGTTGACGGCGAGCATGCCCGGGCTCGGATCGGACAGGCCGTATTTGGCGGAGACGTAGGCGCGCGACCACGCCTGATGCCAGCGGGTGCGGAACACCCGGCCGGGTTCCGGCGCCGAGGAGCGTCCGCGCCCGTGCAGGGCTTGCGCCCCGTGGACGTGAACGAGGGCATGGCCGGCATCGGCCACGCGCCGGCACAGGTCGTCGTCCTCGTAGAACAGGAACAGGTTCGGATCGAAGCCGCCGAGCGCCAGGAACAGGTCGCGCCGGATCATCAGGCAGGCGCCCGACAGGAACGGCGCGCAGGCGTCGCCCTCGGGCAGGGACCGTCTGCCCTTGCGGTTGGTGAGATAGGGGGCGAGCAGCGAGCGCGGCTGGTAGAAGAACCGCCCGTCCGGCTCCACGAGGCGGGGAGCCAGGAGTCCCGCATCCGGATAGGCGCGGGCGGCGACGAGCAGGGCGTCGACGGTGCCGGGCCGCAGGATCACATCGGGGTTGAGGACGAGGACGCGCTCGGCATGGGTGGCGGCCCTGACGCCGCGGTTGTTGGCCCGGCCGTAGCCTTCGTTGCGGGCGTTCCGCACCACCTGCGCGCCCGCCGCCTCGGCCACCGCCACGGACGCGTCCCGGCTGGCATTGTCGACGACCAGGGCCGGCACGTGCTCGGCGGCCAGCGCCGCGAGGCAGCCGGGCAGGGCCTGCGCGCTGTCATGGGTGACGACGATGGCGACGAGGCTCGGCACGGCTCGGCTACGTCTCCCGTGGTGGATGAGGCGCGACGCGATTCCCTCCCCCGGGCCGGGGGAGGGAGGGGGCGCCTAGGCGCTCTTCTCGGGCAGGTTGAGGCGGATGTGGAGTTCGCGCAGCTGCTTCGGCGTGGCCTCAGCGGGGGCGCCCATCATCAGGTCCTCGGCGCGCTGGTTCATGGGGAACAGCACCACCTCGCGCAGGTTCTGCTCGCCGCAGAGCAGCATGACGATGCGGTCGATCCCCGGCGCGATGCCGCCGTGCGGCGGGGCGCCGAGCTTCAGGGCGTTGAGCATGCCGCCGAACTTTTCTTCGAGTACGTCCTGGCCGTAGCCGGCGAGACCGAAGGCCTTCTCCATCACCTCGGGGCGATGGTTGCGGATGGCGCCCGACGAGAGTTCGGTGCCGTTGCAGACGATGTCGTACTGGAACGCCTTGATGCCGAGGATTTTTTTTGTGACATCGCCCTCTGGCAACCCAAGGTGCTGCTCTGCCTTAGCCGTATCGAGATCGAGCGCCAGGAACTCGTCCCGATCAAAATTCGGCATCGAGAACGGGTTGTGGGAGAAGTCGATCTTCTTGTCGTCCTCGTTCCACTCGTACATCGGGAAGTCGGTGATCCAGCAGAAGGCGAACTGGTCCTTGTCGGAGAGGTTCAGCTCGTCCGCGATGCGGATGCGGGCTTTGCCGGCCAGCGCCGCCGCCTTGGCCTCGGTGCCGGCGGAGAAGAACACCGCGTCGCCGGCCTTCGTCCCGGTCTTTTCGCGGATGAGGGCCTGGACCTCGGCGGGGATGAACTTGGCGATGGGGCCCTTGCCGGTGAGCACGCCGTCGACGTCCTCGAAGATGACGTAGCCGAGGCCGGGCGCGCCCTCGGCGCGGGCGAAATCGTTGAGCTTGTCGAAGAACGAGCGCGGCTGGGTCGCCGCGCCCGTCGCCGGGATCGCCCGGACCTTGCCGCCGGACGCGATCACGCCCTTGAACGCCTTGAACGCGACGTCGTCGCGCGAGAATTCGTCGGTGACGTCGGCGATGATCAGCGGGTTGCGCAGGTCCGGCTTGTCGACGCCGTATTTCAGCATCGACTCGGCGTAGGGAATGCGTGGGAATTCCCCCGTCACGCGCTTGCCGTCGGCGAATTCCTCGAAGACGCTGCGCAGCACCGGCTCGACGGATTGGAACACGTCCTCCTGGGTGACGAAGCTCATCTCGATGTCGAGCTGGTAGAACTCGCCCGGGCTGCGGTCGGCGCGGGCATCCTCGTCGCGAAAACACGGGGCGATCTGGAAGTAGCGGTCGAAGCCGGCGATCATCGTCAGCTGCTTGAACTGCTGGGGCGCCTGCGGCAGCGCGTAGAATTTGCCGGGATGGACGCGGGACGGCACGAGGTAGTCGCGTGCGCCCTCCGGCGAGGACGCCGTGAGGATCGGAGTCTGGAACTCGAAGAACCCGCCCTCGCGCATGCGGCGGCGGAGCGAATCGATGATCGCGCCGCGCTTCATGATGTTGGCGTGAAGCTTGTCGCGGCGCAGATCCAGGAAGCGGTACTTCAGCCGCGTCTCCTCCGGGTACTCCTGGTCGCCGAACACCGGCACCGGCAGCTCGCCCGCGGGCCCGAGCACATCGAGGTCGTCGATGTAGACCTCGATGGTGCCCGTGGGCAGGTCGGGGTTCTCGGTGCCGGCGGGACGGGTGCGCACGCGCCCGTCGATGCGGATCACCCATTCGGAGCGGGCGAGATTCGCCCCCTGGAACGCCTTGGAATCCGAGTCCACCACGCATTGCGTGCGGCCGTAATGGTCGCGCAGGTCGATGAACAGCACGCCGCCATGGTCGCGGATGCGGTGGCACCAGCCCGAGAGGCGAACGGTCTGGCCGACGTCCGAGGGGCGGAGCGCCCCGCAGGTGTGGGTACGATAACGGTGCATGGCGGGCTCTATGGAATGAGCCCAGCACCATTCACGCGAGGGCGGGCAAGTCAAGGCGAGGCTGTCCGTCGCCGCGATCCACCATGGCTTCGAATCGTGCCCTCGCCTCCGGTGTCAACCTCCGATATAGCCGATTTTCATGGACCTCATCTCGACCACGCCGGCCCTGGCCGACGCCTGCACCCGTTTCGCCGCGCAGTCCTTCGTGACCGTCGACACGGAATTCATGCGCGAGACCACTTATTATCCAAAGCTCTGCCTCATCCAGATGGCGGGGCCGGACGGGTCGGGGGTGCTCGTCGATCCGCTCTCGCCCGACCTCGACCTCGCGCCGTTCTTCGCGCTGATGGCCGACGAGGGCGTGGTCAAGGTGTTCCACTCCGCCCGGCAGGACCTCGAGATCATCTGGCTGCTCGGCGGCCTGCTGCCGCAGCCGTTCTTCGACACGCAGGTGGCCGCCATGGTGTGCGGCTACGGCGATTCGGTCTCCTACGAGCAGCTCGTCAACGACGTGGCGAAGGCCAAGATCGACAAGTCCTCGCGCTTCACCGACTGGTCGCGCCGGCCGCTCTCCGACGCACAGCTCACCTACGCCCTGTCCGACGTCACCCACTTGGTGAAGGTCTACGAGGTTCTGGCCGGCCAGCTCCTGTCCACCGACCGGGGCGAGTGGCTCGACGAGGAAATGAGCGTCCTCACCTCGCCCGAGACCTACCGGGCCGACCCGTCCCAGGCCTGGCGGCGTCTCGCCGGACGGATGCGCAAGCCCCGCGAGATCGCCGTGCTCATCGAGGTCGCCGCTTGGCGCGAGCGCGAGGCGCAGAGCCGCAACGTGCCGCGCGGGCGCATCCTCAAGGACGAGGCGGTGATCGACGTCGCTTCGTCGGCGCCCCGCAGCGTCGAGGCCCTGGGTCGCCTGCGCTCGATTCCCGCCGGGTTCGAGCGCTCGCGCACGGGTACCGACATCCTCGCCGCCGTCGAGCGTGGCTTCGCCCACGACCTCGCCGACATCGCCCTGCCGGAGCGCAGTCGCAGCCGGGGCGGCAACGGGGCCCTCGTCGAGCTTCTCAAGGTGCTCCTGAAGGCCGTGTGCGAGACCGAAGGCGTCGCTCCGAAGATCATCGCCACGGTGGACGATCTCGAAGCCATCGCCGACGACGACGCGGCCGACGTGCCCGTGCTGCACGGCTGGCGCCGGGCCCTGTTCGGCGAGAAGGCCCTGGCCCTCAAGGCCGGCCGCCTCGCCCTGTCCGCCGAGCGCGGGCGCGTGGTGGTGCGCGAACTGGATTGACGGTCGCCGGGCGGTCTGCGTCGAGGAGCGCGCGGTGGAGCTGAAATGGCTGGAGGATTTCCTCAGCCTCGCCGAGACCCGCAGCTTCTCCCGCTCGGCCGAGGCGCGCCACGTCACGCAATCGGCCTTCAGCCGTCGGATCCAGGCCCTGGAGCTCTGGCTCGGCGTCGGGCTCATCGACCGCAGCACCTACCCGACCACCCTGACCCCGGCGGGCCGGCGTTTTCGCGAGACCGCGGAGGAGACCGTGCGGATGCTCCACGCCAGCCGCGTGGATCTCCGCGCCGGCACCGGATCGGGCGGTCCGGTGGTGCGTGTCGCCGCCCTGCACACCCTGGCCCTGGCCTTCTTCCCCGCCTGGGTCCGGGCCGTCGAAGCCCGCACCGGCCCCATCGGGACGCGCCTGCTGCCGGACGATTTTCACAATTGCCTCCAGGCCATCGCCGAGGGCGGCTGCGACTTCCTCCTGACCTTCCATCATCCGGGCGTGCCGATCCTCCTCGACCCGGACCTCTATCCGCACCGCGTCGTCGGGGCGGACGGGCTGGTGGCGGTCCGCAGCCCGGCCCTGTCCGGGGCCGACATGCCGCTCCTGGTTTATGCCGCCGACACCTTCCTCGGGCGCGTGAGCCTGTTCGCGCAGGCCGGGGGCGATGCCCCGCCGGGGCGGATCGTCCACACCAACCCCATGGCCGAGGCGCTGAAGGCCATGGCGCTCGAGGGGCACGGCCTCGCCTATGTGCCGCGCAGCCTCGTCGCCCGCGAACTCGCCGAGGGCCGGTTGGTCGCCGTGGGGACCGACGTCCCCCTGGAGATCCGGCTCTACCGCAACCGCGCCCGGACCCGCGCCGCCGTCGAGGCGGTGTGGGCGGCGGTCGAGCCTTGTTCGCCACCTTATTCTTCGACGGCATGAGGCGTTCCGATACGGCATTGGCCCTCGGCGCCACGCCGCGTCATGCCTCTTCCCGTCAGGCGATGGGGAGGGAACGATGCTGGGAATCCTCGGGGGCATGGGGCCGATGGCCACCGTGGACTTCATGCGCAAGCTCGTGGACGCCACCCCGGCGACGCGCGATCAGGACCATCTCGGCGCCCTGGTGCTCCAGGCCCCCGACATCCCCGACCGGACCCGGGCCATCCTCGGGGGCGGTCCCGATCCCCTGCCCGCCATGGCAGCGGGCCTGCGCCGCCTCGAGGCGGCGGGCGCCACCCGCATCGCGATCCCGTGCAACACCGCCCATCACTGGCACGCCGTGCTCCAGGCGCGGACGGCCCTGCCGATCCTGCACATCGTCGAGGCCGTGGCCGGCACGCTGCTCGCCCGGGGGTATCGCGGCGGGTCCGTCGGGCTGCTCGCCACCAGCGGAACCCTGGCAGCCGGAATCTACCCCGAGCGCCTGGCCCGGCACGGCTTCGTCTGCGTGAGCCCTGCGGATCAGGACGCGGTGATGCGGGCGATCCGCCTCGCGAAGGCCGGGGCCGTGGCCGAGGCCGGCCTCATCCTGCGCGACCAGGCGCGCGGTTTGATCGCGGCCGGCTGCGGGCCGGTGGTGCTCGCCTGCACGGAGATCCCCCTGGCCCTCGCCGCGTCCGGTGAGAACCTTGGCGATCCCTTTCTCGATGCCACCCGGGCCCTGGCCGAGGCCTGCGTCGCGGCCTCCCGCGCGCCCGAGGGCCGCGTCGCCGGGTGCCGCGTTGCCGGGTGCCTTGCCGCGTAGACGCTCAATTCGCCTTGGCGTCGATGGTGAGGCGGTCGAGGACGGCGGCCGGCGTCGGGGCGGCGCTGAATTCCAGCATGCCGATGCCGGTGCCGTTCTTGGGCCGGACGCTCAGGAACAGGGTGCCGGGCTTGGCCACGAACTGGCCCATGGCCGCGCCGATGGCCTTGGCGCCGGCCGAATTGCCGAGGATCGCCGGCACGCCGTAGAGGCTCGCCGTGGCATATTCCTGCTTCAGCTCCTCGGGCTTGAGGCTGAGCACCTTGGACTGGGCCGCGATGAAGCGCTCGAACAGGCCGGTGTTCTCGATGGTGAGATCGAGGGCTTTCGCCGTGGCCGACAGCATGGCGAAGCCCGACACGCCCGCATCGGGATCGAACACCTCGGGGCCGATGCCGCCGAGCATGCCGTTGATCCGCACCGTGCCCATGTCCTTGCCCGAGATGGAGACCTCGCCGAGCTTGAGTTCCTTGGCCGCCGCGTCCCAGGCCGTGTCGGCCACCACGTTCAGATCGAGGTCGCGGTAGCCGTAGAGGCCGAGGGAGCCCAGACCGGGCACGCCGGCCACGGCGGAGGCCGGCAGGGTCAGGCCCGACAGGTTGACGCGCCCGGCCGTGGGGACGCCGTCGCGGGGGGCGCCGAAGTTCATGGCGGCCGTGCGCAGGCCGACATGCATCGGCTCGGCCTTGACCGCCGGGTCCGGAGACTTGGCGCCCGGATCGCCCGTGAGATCGAGGCTGAGATCCGTGAGCGCCACCGTGCCGATCACCGGGGTGAGCCGGCGCAGGTCCTCGTCCGTGGCGTCGGGCATCGCCGCGAGCTTGCGCAGGGCGGCGATGGTGGGGGCGAGGGAGAAGCCGTTGAGCGACAGGCGCGCGAGCTTGGCGTCGATCCCGTTGCTCGTGAGGACCACGTCCTCGAGGCTCGCATCCGAGCCGCCCACGAGAATGCGGCCGATGCCGAGGTTGAGCGGGGCGGGGCCCTTGGTGTGCTGGATGCTCAGGCCGGTGGCCTCGAAACCGCCCAGGGTCACCGATTCGGCGAGGTCGGCGGCCGTGGCCGACAGCTTGGCCCGGGTGGCCGGCGGCGCCTCGGCGAGACCGGGGGCGGTGAGCGCCTTGAGGGCGCCGGCCCAGGTGCCCGGCACCGGGCGGGCACTGAGGTCGCGCCCCTGAATGCGGGCGAGCTTCACCGCCGTGCCGTTCGCATCGACGAAGGCCACGTCCGCGACGGAGAAGGCGCCGTAGATCCGCTGCGGAGCGGCCTTGCCGTCGCCGGGCTCGGCGTAGAGCCGGGCCAGGGCCGCGAGATCGAGGTCGCTCGCCTGGAACGCGCCGTAGGAGCCGGCAGCCTTGCGGTCGCCCTCCGCGGCGAGCACGGCGCCTGTGGCGGTGAGCTCGGCGATCCGCCCGGCGCGGACGTCCTTGGCCACCACGTCGCGGTAGGTCACCGTCTCGCGGGCGCCCTCGATGCGGAGATCCGGAATCAGCAGGCTCGCGGCGTCGAGGCGGGCGAGGCGCGCCGCCACGGGCTCGGGGCCGGGCCGGAGCAGGGTGAGCAACTCGTCCTTCGACAGGCGCGTCCCGCCCACCGTGACGCGCGCGGCCTTCAACACCGTGTCGCCCAGCGGCAGCACCACGTCCGTCAGGGCCACGTCCTGAACGGCGGAGGCCGCTTCCTGGGCCCAGGCGGGCCCCGGCTGCGCCGGCAGGCCGGCACCCAGGAGAACGAGGACGCAGGCCGAGGCACCGGTCGCCCAGCGCAGGAGGGGGCGGCCTTTCGAGGGGGTCATGCGGTTTTCCGGATCGCTGGCGAACGGCGCTTCGAGGAGAGGGCGCATCCGTGCCGCGTTTCGGCGCCCGTGGCAAATGCCGGGTGGTCCGGCCGGGAGTGCCCTTACAGGGAGAACGAGGTGCCGCAGCCGCAGGAGGCGGTGGCGAGCGGGTTCTCGATCTTGAACGACTGGCCGATGAGGTCGTTGACGAAGTCGATGACCGCGCCGCTCATGTACTCGAGGGACATGGGGTCGACGAGGACGGTGGCACCGTCGCGCTCGATGGCGACGTCGTCGGAGGCCCGCGCCCGCTCGATGTCGAAGGCGTAGGAGAAGCCCGAGCAGCCGCCGCCGTTGACGCTGATCCGCAGGCTCGCGCCGGGGGGCTCGGCCCCCATGATCTCGTTGATGCGCTTCGCCGCGCGCGGGGTCAGGGTGATGTCGGCCATCGTGATGCTCGTCTCGTCGATTGCCAGGAACGCTCAGGTACACAAGATATGCGCGGCAGGCACGCGCTGCAACGCGGCGCGACGGGGGGATGACGTGCGGCACAACGGTGAGCGCTGGAGGGCGCCTTACGCGACGGACCCGGCCACGACGCGCGGGCGGCTCATCCCCGAGCCGTCCTCGCCGACGCGCAGCGATTTCCAGCGCGACCGCGACCGGATCATCCATTCCTCCGCGTTTCGCCGCCTCAAGCACAAGACCCAGGTCTTCGTGCACCATGAGGGCGACCATTACCGCACCCGCCTCACCCACACCCTGGAGGTGAGCCAGATCGCCCGGGCGCTGGCCCGCGCGCTCGGGCTCGACGAGGATCTCGCCGAGGCCCTCGCCCTCAGCCACGACCTCGGCCACACCTGCTTCGGCCATACCGGCGAGGATGCCCTGGACGCGCTGATGGCCGAGCATGGCGGCTTCGACCACAACGCCCAGGCCCTGCGCATCGTCACCCGCCTCGAGCGGCGCTACGCCGGCTTCGACGGGCTCAACCTGGCCTGGGAGACCCTGGAGGGCTTGGTCAAGCACAACGGCCCCCTGCTGGAGGCCGACGGGACGCCGACCCGGCGCTGGGCGGCGCGCGGCATCCCGGCGGCGATCCTCGAATACGACGGCCTGAACAGCCTCGAACTCGCACGCTTCGCCGGGCCGGAGGCGCAGGCGGCGGCTTTGGCCGACGACATCGCCTACGACAGCCACGACCTCGACGACGGCCTGCGCGCCGGCCTGTTCGACCTCGCCGACCTGGAGGCCGTGCCGTTCCTCGCCGAGATCCTGGCCGAGATCGACGGCCTCCATCCCGGCCTCGACCCCTCGCGAAAAATTCACGAGCTGGCGCGGCGGGTGATCACCCGCTTCGTCGAAGACGTCATCGCCGAGGGCGGGCGCCGCATCGCCGCCCTGGCGCCCGGCGACGTCGCCGCCATCCGCGCGGCGTCCGCCCCCGTCATCGCCTTCTCGCCGGCCATCGCGGCGGCGGATGCGGCGATCAAGACCTTCCTGTTCGCGCGCATGTACCGCCATCCCGGCGTGCTGGCCGTGCGGGCCAAGGCCGACATCATCGTCGCCGACCTGTTTTCGCGATTCACCGCCGAGCCCGGTGCGATGCCGGAGGAATGGTCGGCGGGATTGGAGGGGGCGGGCGAGGGCCGCGTCGCCCGGCGGGTCGCCGACTACATCGCCGGCATGACCGACACCTACGCGGTCCTCGCCCACAGGCGCCTGTTTCCGACGACGCCCGACCTGCATTGGAGCCCGGGGAGCAAGGGCCTGCCCCTGGCCGAGCCGTGACACCCGTGCCCCCGGTTGGTATGCCCCCCTCTTGAGGCGACGGCCGTCGTGACGCGGCGGCCGTCGCGAGCGGAAACCGATCACCGATGAACATCTTCGCCACCTTCGAGGCGCGCGTGCGCGCGGCCGTGCAGGGCCTGATCCGGGCCGGACAGCTGCCCGAGGGGCTCGACCTGTCGCGCGTGGTGGTGGAGCCGCCCCGCGACGCGAGCCACGGGGATCTCGCCACCAACGCCGCCCTGGTGCTGGCCAAGGAAGCCAAGACCAACCCGAAGGTCCTCGGCGAGGCCCTGGCGGCGGAACTGCGCCAGGACCCGGACGTGGTCGAGGCCAGCGTCGCCGGGCCCGGCTTCATCAACCTGCGCCTGGCGCCGGGCCTGTTCCACGCCGTGGTGCGGGCGGCCTTGAGCGAAGGCGACGCCTACGGGCGCGGCGCCATGCCAGGGGCGCAAGGCCCCGCGGGCAAAGTCAACATCGAGTACGTCTCCGCCAACCCCACGGGGCCGATGCATGTCGGCCATGGGCGCGGAGCGGTGTTCGGCGACGCGCTCGCCAACCTCCTCGTTGTCTCCGGGCGCGACGTGACGCGGGAATACTACATCAACGATGCGGGCGCGCAGGTCGACGTCCTCGCCCGCTCCGCCTTCCTCCGATACCGCGAGGCGCTCGGCGAAGACGTCGGGCCGATGCCGGAGGGACTCTATCCGGGCGACTATCTGGTGCCCGTGGGGAAGGCGCTGGCCGAGAAGCACGGGCGTGCCCTCCTGGATCAACCGGAAGCCGAATGGCTTCCCACCATCCGCGCCTTCGCCATCGATGCGATGATGGACCTGATCCGGGGCGACCTCGCCCGCCTCGGCATCCATCACAACGTGTTCTTCTCGGAAGCCACCTTGAAGGAGGCCGTGCCCGTCCTGCTGGCCGAACTCCGGGAGAAAGGCCTCGTCTACGAGGGCCGCCTGCCGCCGCCCAAGGGCCAGCTGCCCGAGGATTGGGAGGACCGCGAGCAGACCCTGTTCCGCACGGTGGAGTTCGGCGACGACGTCGACCGGCCGCTCCTGAAGTCCGACGGCTCGTTCACCTACTTCGCCTCCGACATCGCCTACCACCGCGACAAGATCAGGCGCGGCGCCACCGACCTCATCGACGTGCTCGGCGCCGACCACGGCGGCTACGTCAAGCGCATGCAGGCGGCGGTGAAGGCGGTGAGCGGCGGCGCGGCGACCCTCGACGTCAAGCTGTGCCAGCTCGTGCGGCTGTTGCGCGCGGGCGAGCCCGTGAAGATGTCCAAGCGCGCCGGCGAGTTCATCACCCTGGCCGAGGTGGTGGACGAAGTCGGGCGCGACGCGATCCGCTTCATGATGCTCTACCGCAAGAACGACGCGACCCTGGATTTCGACCTCGCCAAGGTGGTCGAGCAGTCCAAGGACAACCCGGTCTTCTACGTGCAGTACGCCCATGCGCGCTGCTTCTCGGTGTTCCGCCAGGCCCGGGACGCCATGCCGGGCGAGGATTTTTCGCGGGACGGCCTGCTGCGCGAGGCCGATCTCGCCCTGCTCACCGATTCCGGCGAGGCCGAGATCATGCGGCTCATCGCCCAGTATCCGCGGGTGATCGAGGCGGCGGCCGGGGCGCACGAGCCGCACCGCGTGGCGTTCTACCTCTACGAGCTCGCGAGCTCGCTGCATGGTTTCTGGAACAAGGGCAAAGACTTGCCGCAATTACGGTTTGTTAATCCAACCGACCGAAACTCGACACGGGCCCGATTGGCCCTCGTCGAGGCATTGCGGGGCGTGATCGCCTCCGGCCTCGCGGTGTTGGGCGTCACCGCGCCGGACGAAATGCGGTGAGGTGACCGCGGCGTGAAGGGGAATGCTGCCATGACGACGAACGCTTCGCGAGCGACGGTCGATTTCGACGCCTTCGCGCGTGATCTGCAGCAGCCTCAGGGGCCCGCTCCGCAAGGGGGGCCCTCACAAGGGCAGCCCATCCGCGCGCCCCAAGCCCACGCCAAATCCGATCCGCTTGCCGAACTCGCCCGCATTGTCGGCCAGGACGATCCGTTCCGTGCCATCCTCGAAGCCCGCGACGCGCGGTCCGATGCGGCCGCGGGCCGGCGCATCGAGCCGAGCTTCGTCGACGCGCCGGCGCAGGCCCAGTCCTACGCCCAGGCCCATCGGCCGGCCGCCGCGTCCTCGCCTACGGACGCCTTCGATCAGTATCTCGCCTCCGTGGAGCAGGACCCCTATCCGAGCCACGGGGCCGAATCCGCGCCCCAGGCCGAGCAGGACGCCTTCGCCTCCGGGGAGCGCCCCGTCCAGGACCGGCCGCGCCAGCGCAGCCGCCTCGTCTCCGTCGGCGCCGGCCTCGGCGTCCTCGCCGTCTGCATCACCGGCGGCCTCGCCTGGCGCGGCCTTCATTCCGGCGGCGGCAACAGCGGTGGCGTGCCTACCATCCTGGCCGATACCGCGCCCCTGAAGATCGCGCCGCAGAAGGCCGACGGCGTCGAGATTCCCGACCAGAACAAGCAGATCTACGACCGCACCGCCAAGGACGGGCAGATCCGCATCGTCAACCGCGAGGAGCAGCCCCTCGACGTGGCGCAGGCCGCCCGCTCGGCCCAGCGCACCGAGGGCGGCGCGACGCCCGGAAGTGCCGCGGGCACCACCGGCGGCGCCGGCCCGCAGCAGACCGGCACCCTCACGGAATCCCTCGGCGAACCGCGCCGGGTCCGCACCGTCTCGGTCAAGCCCGACACGCCCGTCCCGCCGCCGCAGGCGGAGGTGGCCGAGACCGCGCCCACCTCCGTGATCCCGACCATGACCCTACCGGGCGCCTCCGCCGAGGGCACCACGCCCGCCGGGTCCCTGCGCCCCCGCACCGCGCGGGTGTCCGCCCCCCTGTCGACGCCGATCCCGATGGCCGCGTCCGTGGCAGAGGCGCCAGCGCCCGAGCCCGTCGTCCCGGCGCCGGCGCCGGCACCCCGCGTCAAGGCGCCCCAGCGCGTCGCGGCCGTGGCACCCGAGACCACCGCCGCCGTGAGCCCGCCGGCCGCGACCGTCGCGGAGTCGCCGGCACCCGCCGCCGGCTCCTTCTCGGTCCAGCTCGGCGTGCGCACCAGCGCCGGCGAGGCCCAGGCCGCCTTCAAGCAGATGCAGGGTAAATACGCCCAGCTCGCCGGACAGCCGGCCCTGATCCGCCAGGCCGAGGTCAACGGCAAGACCCTCTACCGCGTCCGCGTCGGGCCCCTCGGCAAGAACGAGGCGACGAGCCTGTGCACCCAGCTCCAGGGCGCCGGCGGCCAGTGCTTCGTGGCCAAGAACTAAAACAGCCGAGAACCAAGGCCGCCTAAGGCTCGGCCGCACGGCCCCGGCGCGCCGCCTCGACGGCGTTTCGCCGGGGCCGGCAACCGGCATTCCGGACACATCGCAGGACGCGTTTTCCCATGACCACCCGTGCCCTGATCCTCGGTTGCGCCGGCAAGTCCCTCTCGGCCGAGGAGACGGCGTTCTTCCGTGACGTGGCGCCCTGGGGCTTCATCCTGTTCAAGCGCAACATCGGCACGCCCGACGAGGTCCGGGCGCTGACGCGGGCCCTGCGCGACACCGTGGGCCGCGCCGACGCGCCGATCCTCATTGATCAGGAGGGCGGCCGGGTGCAGCGCATGGGACCGCCGCACTGGCCGGCCTATCCGGCCGGCGGCCGTTTCGGGCGCCTCGACGGTTCGGCCACCGCCATGGCGGGGCTCGGCGCCCGGCTCATGGCACACGATCTCGCGAGCGTCGGCATCAACGTCGACTGCGCCCCCGTCCTCGACGTGCCCGTGGCGGGCGCCCACGACGTCATCGGCGACCGGGCCTACGGCACCGTTCCGGGGCGTGTCGCCGAGATCGGCCGCGCCGTGGCGCGGGGCCTGATCGAGGGCGGCGTGCTGCCGGTGATGAAGCACATCCCCGGTCACGGCCGCGCCGGATGCGACAGCCACAAGGGTCTGCCCGTGGTCGAGGCCGATCTCGCCACCCTCACGGAACAGGATTTCGCGCCGTTCCGGGCGCTGGCCGATCTGCCCATGGCCATGAGCGCCCACGTGGTCTTCACCGCCCTCGATCCGGACCATCCGGCGACCCAGTCGGCCATTGTCATCGAGCGGGTGATCCGCGGAATCATCGGCTTCGACGGCCTCCTGATGACCGACGACCTGTCCATGCACGCCCTCCAGGGCAGCTTTCGCGGGCGCACCGAGGCGGCGTTCGGCGCCGGCATCGATGTCGGACTGCATTGCAACGGCGACCTGTCCGAGATGCGCGGCGTCGCCGAGGGCGCCCCGGACCTCGCCGGTGCCGCCTTGCGCCGGGCGCACGACGCCCTGGCCCGCCTGCCGGCCCAGGCGCCGGCGTTCGACGTGCGCGAGGCTCGCGCCCGGTTCGAGGCCGCCCTGGCCGCCTGAGCTTGGTCGCGTGAGCTTGGTTGCGTAAGAGGGCGCCGCCCGGTGCCGCGCGGCATTCCGCCCCGTTCCGGCACCGCGGCGGCCCGTGGAGCCCATCCCGCCATCCCGGCGATAAGGGTGTTGGAATCCCGCACGGTTCTTGTGCTGGGGCGGCGCGATCCCTAGGTTCGCCCAAACTGGATCACACGCGTGGGTGCCGTGCGGGCTTCGAGCCCTCCGGCGCGGGAGGTTGCCATGGGCAGCATGAGTATCTGGCACTGGATCATCGTCGCCGGCATCGTGATGCTGCTGTTCGGGCGGGGCAAGATCTCCGACCTGATGGGCGACGTCGCCAAGGGCATCAAGGCGTTCAAGAAGGGCATGGCCGAGGACGAGGCCCCCACCGCCGTGCCGCCGCCGAGCGCCGGCGAGCCCGTGCGGACCCTGCCGCATCAGGGCGAGCCGGCGACCGCCAACCCCGTTGCCGCCGACCGCAAGGTCGTCTGAGGCGCGAGGGCTTCTCTTAGCCGGGACGGTGCGGGGCCATGAGGGTCCCGCGGCTACCCGGCGCGGGGTCTGGCGGAACCCCGCGCGACCTGCGATAGGCAGCCCGCCGTCACCGGCATCGCGCGAGCGCGGGACAGTCCACGAATGTTCGACATGAGTTGGGGCGAGGTGATGCTGATCGGCGGCGTCGCCCTCATCGTCATCGGTCCGAAGGACCTGCCCAAGGCCCTGCGCACGGTCGGGCAGATCACGACCAAGATGCGCCGCATGGCCGGCGAGTTCCAGTCGCAGTTCAACGAGGCCGTCCGCGAGGCCGAGTTCGACGAGATCCGCCGCGAGGTCGATGGCGTCCGCAAGTCCGCCGGGACCATGGGACCGGTGTTCAACCCGGTCCAGACCATCCGCGACGAGATCAAGGGCGCCGTCGACGGCCACACCAAGACCACGCCGTCGCCGACCCAGCCCCTCGCCGATGTCGCCGCCCAGCTCGCCGAGACCGATCCGGTGCCGCCCCCCGAGCCGGTCCCGTCCGGCTACGAGGCGGCGGCCCGTGACCTCGCCCGGCGCGAGACGCCCGCCGATCCCCTCGCTTCCCCGCCGCCCGCCGAGACGCCGGACCTTCCGGTCCCGGCCCAGATTTCGGCCCCGGCCAAGACACAGCCTGATTCCGCCCCATGACCAATGCGACGGATGACGCCGACATCGAGGCGTCGCGGGCCCCGCTCCTCGATCATCTCATCGAACTGCGGTCCCGGCTCATCAAGTCGCTGGCCGCCTTCGTGGTGATGTTCTTCGCGTGCTTCTTCGTCTCGCGGCACATCTACAACATCCTCGTCTGGCCCTACGTCTCCGTGGTCGGGGCGGAGAACGCGAAGCTCATCGCCACGCACTTCCTCGAGCAGGTGTTCACCAACATCAAGCTCAGCGTGTTCGGCGCCGGCTTCCTGGCATTTCCGGTGATCGCGACGCAGATCTACGCCTTCGTGGCGCCGGGGCTCTATCGCAACGAGCGTCAGGCCTTCCTGCCCTACCTCGTGGCGACGCCGGTGTTCTTCATCCTCGGCGCCCTGGTGGTGTTCTTCCTGGCGATGCCGCTGCTCATCCAGTTCTCGGTGTCCCTGCAGCAGATCGGCCAGCCGGGGGAGGCGACCATCGCCCTGCTGCCGAAGGTGGACGAGTACCTCTCCCTCATCATGACGCTGATCTTCGCCTTCGGAATCGCGTTCCAGCTGCCCGTTATCCTGACCCTGCTCGGCCAGGTCGGCATCATCGACGCGGCGTTCCTTCGCGAAAAGCGCCGCTACGCCATCGTCCTCGTCTTCGTGGTCGCCGCCGTGCTGACGCCGCCGGACGTGATCTCGCAGCTCTCCCTCGCGATCCCGATGATCCTGCTCTACGAGGCCTCGATCTTTTCCGTGGGCCGTGTCGAGCGGATGCGTGCGGCCAAGCGCAAGGCCGAGGGGCTTGAGCCGTAGGGCACGGCGGACCGGCCCTGACCCCGCCCTTGTCGCGCTGGCGCCGATGCTGCAAAGCCTCGTCGTCTGTTCAGAAGCCTGCGCCCGAGCGACCCCATGCACGACATCCGCGCCATCCGCGAGACTCCGGACGCTTTCGACGAGGCCCTGCGCCGTCGTGGGTTGGCACCGCTCTCGGCCGAGCTGATCGCTCTGGATGACGTGCGCAAGGGTGCGACGTCTGCGGCGCAGGCCAATCAGGAGCGCCGCAACGCCCTGGCGAAGGAGATCGGCGGCGCGAAGAAGGCCGGGGACGAAGCCCGTGCGACCGAGCTCATGGAAGAAGTCGCCCGCCTGAAGGACGCGGCGCCGGGGCTGGAGACGGCGCAGGCGCAAGCCGGCGCGCTCCTCGACGAGAAGCTCGCGGCGATCCCGAATCGCCCGAACCCCGACGTGCCCGAGGGGACGGACGAGCACGGCAACGTCGAGTACCGCCGGTTCGCGGCGATCCGCCCGCAGCTCGCCACGGGACAGCAGCATTTCGAGATCGGCGAAGCCTCCGGGCTGATGGATTTCGAGGCGGCCTCGCGGATGTCGGGTGCGCGCTTCGTCGTGCTCAAGGGCCAGCTCGCCCGGCTGGAGCGGGCGCTTGGCCAGTTCATGCTCGACCTGCACACGGGCGAGCACGGCTACACCGAGGTGGCGCCGCCCCTCATGGTGCGCGACGAGGCGATGTTCGGCACGGCGCAATTGCCGAAGTTCCGCGACGACCAGTTCGCGGTGCGGGAGCACTGGCTCATCCCCACGGCCGAAGTCCCGCTGACCAACCTCGTCCGCGAAAGCATCGTTCGCGAGGAGGAGCTTCCCCTGCGCTTCACTGCCCTGACCCCGTGTTTTCGCGCAGAGGCGGGCTCGGCGGGCCGGGACACGCGCGGCATGCTGCGCCAGCACCAGTTCAACAAGGTCGAGCTCGTCTCGATCACGACGCCCGAGCAATCGGCGAGCGAGCACGAGCGCATGCTCGGCTCGGCCGAGGCCGTGCTGAAGAAGCTCGATCTGCCCTATCGGATCATGACGCTGTGCACCGGCGACATGGGTTTCGCCAGCCAGAAGACCTACGATATCGAGGTCTGGATGCCGGGCCAGGAGACCTTTCGCGAGATCTCGTCCTGCTCGGTCTGCGGCGACTTCCAGGCGCGGCGGATGAACGCGCGCTTCCGGGCGGGCAAGGCGGTGAACTACGTCCACACCCTCAACGGCTCGGGGGTGGCGGTGGGCCGCGCCCTCATCGCCGTGATGGAGAACTACCAGAACCCCGACGGCAGCGTCACGGTGCCGTCGGCACTGAAGGCCTACATGGGCGGGATCGACCGGATCGAGGGACACAGGGTCTGATGCGCATTCTCGTCACCAACGACGACGGCATCCACGCGCCGGGGCTCGAGACCCTGGAGGGGATCGCCCGGGCCATCTCCGACGACGTCTGGGTGGTGGCGCCCGAGACCGACCAGTCCGGCGTCTCGCACTCGCTCTCGCTCAACGATCCCCTGCGCCTGCGTGAAATCTCCGAAAAGCGTTTCGCCGTGAAGGGCACGCCGTCCGATTGCGTGATCATGGGAGTGCGCCACATCCTCAAGGATCACGGGCCGGACCTCGTCCTGTCGGGGGTCAACCGCGGCCAGAACGTCGCCGAGGACGTGACTTACTCGGGCACCATCGCGGCGGCCATGGAGGGCACGATCCTCAACGTGCGCTCCATCGCCCTGAGCCAGGCCTACGGGGCCGGCGGCCGCGGCGCGATCAAGTGGCACTGCGCCGCCGAGCACGGCCCGGGGGTCGTCCGCAAGATCCTGGAGATCGGGATCGAGCCCGGCATCGTCGTCAACGTCAACTTCCCCGATTGCGAGCCGGGGGAGGTCCAGGGCACTTCGGTCACCGCGCAGGGGTTCCGCAACCAGGCTCTGCTCGCCATCGACGCGCGCCAGGACGGCCGCGGCAACCCGTATTTCTGGCTCGCCTTCGCCAAGGCGACGTTCCAGCCGGGGAACGGCACCGACCTCAAGGCCATCGCCGAGAAGCGCATCTCGGTGACGCCCCTGCGCCTCGATCTCACGGACGAGCCGAGCCTGACCCGATTCGCGCAGGGTTTTGCCGGCTGAGCAGGGCTTCGCGGGCTGAGACCGACACCGCTATGACGACGGACGGCTCCATCGAGGCGGCGGCCTTCGTCATGGCCCTGCGGGGGCGGGGGGTGCGCGACACCGACACCCTGCGAGCCCTGGAGCGGGTGCCGCGCGAGCGCTTCGCCCCGGCCCATCTGCGCGACCTTGCCCGGCGCGACCTCGCCCTGCCGCTGCCCTGTGGGCAGACCATGACCGCGCCGAGCGTCATCGCCACCATGCTGACGGCCCTCGGCGCCCGCCCGGGCATGCGCCTCCTCGAAATCGGCACGGGGTCGGGCTACGTCACCACCCTGCTGCTGCGGCTGGGGGCCGCCCATGTCCACAGCCTCGAGCGCTACGCCGTGCTGGCGGAGGATGCCGGTGCTGCCCTCCTGCCGGAGGACCGGGTGCGGGCCACCCTCGCCACGGGCGACGGCCTCGATCCGGCCTGCCTGCCCGAGGGACGCTTCGACCGCATCCTCCTCAACGGGACCCTGTCGGACCTGCCACCGCACCTTTTCGCGGCCCTGGCGCCGGGTGGTCGCCTGGTCGGGGCGCTGGGCACGGCGGAGGCGGCCCGCCTCGTCGTCGTCGCGGCCGGGACGGACGGGGCCATCCAGGAGCGGACCGAGGACCGGTTGCGCCTGGGCTCCCTGACGCCGGGGCGCGCCCGCGTCCTGTAACGGGGCAACCGAATGGTTCCGAACCGCCGACAACGTGGTGAATCGGAACGGTTGTTTAACCTGAATCCCGTTTGAATGACGTCATCAAGTTGCGTCAGGTCAGACAGGTGCGTCGATGCGGGTTCGCGGGACTGGTCGAGGGTTGAAGACGCTGTCGCGCTTCGCGCTCATCGGAGTGATTGGGGGCGGTGCGGCCGCCTGTTCGTCGGATGCGTCGCGCTTGGGCGACCCGTTCGGCAATCCATTCGCCTCCAACGTGGCGAGCGAGCCCGCCGCCACGGGAAGTCTTCCGGACGGGGAGATCGCCCCAGCCCCGGTGGTGCGCACGAGCCGCATCCAGTCCCAGGCGCTGGGTGCGCCCGGGGTGGCGATGTCGCCGCGCCCCATGGCCGCCGCGCCGCAGGCCGCGCCCGTGCAGACGAGTCGCCTCGCCTCCACGGAGCCCGTCTCCGGCATGGTGTCGGGCTTGAACCCGGATGCGGGCCGCGCCATGACCACCCGCAGCGTACCGGCCGCCCCGGTGCCGAAGGCCATTGACCGCGTTGCCGAGCGCAAGGCCGCCGAGGCCGCGGCGCTCGCCGCCCGCAAGGAGGCCGAAGCCGAGAAGATCGCCGAGGCCCGTCGCGCCCTCGAGGCCGGCAAGGTCGCCGAGCGGAAGGCCGCCGAGGCCAAGGCTGCGGATGCCCGGAAGCTCGTCGACGCGAAGAAGCTCGTCGAGACCCGCAAGGCCGAGGCCGCCAAGGCGGTGGCCGACGCCAAGAAGGCGCATCCGCGCCCCGGCCAGACCGTCGCCAAGGCGGACGACAAGCCCGTGCGCAAGATCGAGATCAAGGAGGCCAAGGCCGACGCGAAGTCCGAGCCGAAGGTGGATGCCGCCAAGGTGAAGGCCGAGGCGAGCAAGGAGGCCGCCAAGGACGCGGCGAAGAAGGCCGCCGAAGCCGAGGCCAAGCTCGCCAAGCTCGAGGCCGCCAAGGCGTCCAAGCAGGTGGCCGACGCCAAGGCCGCCGAGGCCGCGGCCAAGGAAGCCGCCAAGGAATCCGCCAAGGCGCCCGTGAAGGTCGCCGCCGTCGAGGCGCCGAAGGCCGAGCCAGCCAGCACCGGGTCGGTGGCGTCCGACGCCTCGTTCCGCTGGCCCGCCAAGGGCCGGGTGATCTCGGGCTACGGCTCGTCGGGCAACGAGGGCATCAACATCTCGGTGCCCGAGGGCACGGCGGTGAAGGCGGCCGAGGACGGCACCGTCGCTTACGCCGGCTCCGACGTGAAGGGCTACGGCAAGCTCGTCCTCGTGCGCCACACCAACGGCTACGTCTCGGCCTACGCCCATAACGGCGAACTCGACGTCCGCCCCGGCGAGAAGGTCAAGCGCGGCCAGACCATCGCCAAGTCCGGCGCCTCCGGCAACGTGACCTCGCCCCAGCTCCACTTCGAGATCCGCAAGGGCGCGACCCCCGTCGATCCGATGCCGCACCTCGCAAGCAACTGAAGCAACCCGCTACGGCTGAAACGAAGAACGGCGGCTCCCCGGGGAGCCGCCGTTCTTCGTTTCAGGAGAGAGGGTGCAGGGTCAGCGCAGAAAATCGCCGAAGGACCGGGGACCGTCGGGCACGGGAATCTCCTTCGTCACCTTGAGGGTGCCGGCGTCGACGAGGCTGAGGGTGTTGGAGCCCCAGTTCGCCACCACGAGGCCGGTGCCGTCGCGGGTGGCGGCGATGCCCTCGGGGTGGTCGCCGACCTCGATGGCCGCGACGTTGGTGAGGGTCTGGAGATTGAACACGCTCACCGTGCCGGCGTACTGGTCGGTGACGAAGCCGCGGTTGCCGGCGAGCGCCACCACGTAGGGCCGTTCGCCCGTGGTCACCCGGCCGACCTCCGTGCCGGCGGCGACGTCGATGACCGAGACGTCGTTCGAGGTGACGTTGGCGGTGTAGGCCCGCAACCCGGCCGCATCGAGGGTGAGGCCGAACGGATGCCGGCCCACGGGAATCGTGCGCTTCAGGGCGAGGGTCGCGGCATCGACGATCGATACCGAATCGCCCTCGCGGTTGGCGACCAGGATGGTGGCGCCGTCCGGCGTCACGGCGATGCCGGAGGGCGATGCGCCGACCTGGAACTCGGTCTCGAGGCGGGACCCGTCGGCGGGCACCACGAACACCCGGCTGCCGTACCAGTCGGCGACGTAGACGAGGCCGGTCTTGGGATTCACGGCGATGCCGAGCGGGCCGCCGGGGAGCGCCAGGGTGGTGGTGACGGTGCGGGTGACGAGATCCACCACGGCGAAGCCCGGCCCCTCCGGGCGGGTGACATAGGCGGTCTTGCGGTCGGGCGAGAGGGCGATGCCGGCGGGCGCGCCGTCGAGGGCGATCTGGCCCACCACCGCGCCGGCGTCGAGATCGACGATGGCCAGCGCGTTGGCGCCCTGCGCCGTGATCAGGGCCTCGTCGGCGCGTGCCGGGGCGGCCATCAGCGCCAGGACGAGGAGGAGAGGGCCGGCGCGCGGCCGGCCCTTCCGTGTTGCGTACTGGGAGCGGAAGCCGCTCAAGAACCGCTCTTCTCGACCTTGGCCTTGAGGGCGTCGAGGCCCGTGCGGTAGAGGCCGCGCACGGCCTTCTGGGCGGCCTCGTCGTTGAGCTCCGCCGGCGGATCGTTGTTCATGTAGCCGCGGTAGAACGCGCCGTCCCACGACACCTTGGTCTTGCCGCCGGCATCCTCGACCTTGAGGGTGGACGAGTAGTCGTTCACCGGCAGGGTCTTCACGTCGACCTTGGTGATCCGGTACGAGTAGCTCATCTTCTCGGCGGAGTACTTGTACAGCTCCTCGTCCACCGTGGCGCCGCCCTTGAGGGTCAGGGTGCGGGTGGCCTTGATCTCATTGCCGCCCTTGCCCTCGGTCTTCTCGACCGGAGGCAGCCAGCTCATGTCCTGGAAGTTCGAGATCACGGCCCAGACCTTATCCGGGGCGGCGTTGATCTCGACGGTCTCCTCGACCTTCTTGCGGGTTGGGCCGTGCGCCTGGGCGCCGAACGAGACGAGGGCGAAGGCCGCCGCCGTCGTGAGTGCCAAAAACTTCATCGGGTCGTCTCCTCGGGAACACACACTCTTAAGGTGCTGCGGGGGGCTTATCGAGGATGCGGTCGCTGCGCCCCAGGGCGGCGGCGACCTTGTCCTCGATCCAGTCCCAGGCCTCGCGCTCGGCGGGCCCGGCGGTCTTGGTGATCGCGATGGCGTGGTAGCGCATCTCGGTCAGGATCTTGTCGGGCTCCAGCATGTGGAGGCGGGTCGAAAGGATCGCCGCCTCCAGGACGGCGGCCTGGGCCCGGTTGTAGCCGAAGAACGGGATGTGGGCGGCGGCATACACCATCCGCCCCCGATAGCGCGGACGGGTCTCGTCCGGTTCCACGGCCACCACCTCGAATTCGGCGTGGCCGAAGCTGTCGGCGAGCCGCCGGCCGGGAATCCGGTCGCAGGGCAGGGTCGCCCAGTCGCGCCGTCCGGTGACGGCGCCGGCGATGACCCGGACGTCGCTCGGGCTCGACGCGGCGAAGACCGGGCTGGATTCGAGGTTGAGGATGGTCGGCGACGGCCGGAACGGGGCCAGCACCCACTCCGCCCCGTCCTGGATCAGGCCGAACGGCACGAGGTGCAGGTCGCCGGTGGACGACGTGGTGGTGACGATGGTCTCGAGGATCAGGGGCACGAGATCACGCCTTCCCGGCCGGCACGGGTTTTTCCGCAGGCACGAGTTTTTCTGCCGGGACGAGCTTTTTTGCTGGGACGAGCTTGCCGCAGACGATGCGGGCCCCGGCATCCGGGGGCGTCTCCGACACCGCATCGGCGGCCGACGTCTCGCCCGGTTCCACGGTCTCGGGCCGGCCCGCATCGGCCTCGGGCGACGTGCGGTCGCGCGTCGCCCCGTCCGGGCCGGAATGCTTGGTGTGCCCGGCCTTCTTGAACGCGGTGGTGTCCTCGACCTCGGCGTCGGCGGCCGCACCCCAGGCCAGGGCCTCGTCCTGCACGTAGCGCTTGCCGAGCCGCCAGGCGGTCTCGGCCTTGGTCAGCTCGCCGCCGAGGTAGAAGGCGTGGGCGCCGTCCTGGGCGACGTCGAGGTCGGGGAAGAACGCCATGGCGTCGGTGCCGATGGAATGGGTGTCGCGGTTGAACACGTGGATGCCGTCCTCCGCGACCGCGATGCGGTAGTTCGGGTCCTTCACCTCGGCCGCCTGGGCCGCGATCTCGTCAGGGGTCTGCACATAGGGGCGCTTGTCGTGGAGCGCCAGGAGGGAGCGGCCGTAACCTTTCGGCAGGGCCGAATCCGCCTTGGCCGCGTACATCACCCGGCGCGCCGCGTCGTGCTCCTCCACCGTGCGGCGGGTGTGGTTCGAGACCTGGACGATGAGCACGTTGCGGATGGCGAGTTCCGAGCACATGCCGACGAGGAGTGCGGTCACCCCGAGGCTGTCGGCCTCCGTGAGTTCGGTGAGGTTGCCGGTGCCCATCATCATCTCGATGCCGGGCCAGCGGCGGCGGGTCTCGTGATAGCGGGTGATGGATTCGACGAAGCCGAAATGGATCGGCTCGAGGATGGGGTCGGCCATGTAGGGGCGCCCCGCCTTCTCCATCCGCTCGATGGCCCGGTCGAGGGAGGCGAGGTCGTCGGGCCGCACGGGGACGAGGACCGGCACCGCGTCGGTCTCGAAGGCGAGATCGAGGGTGTCCTCGTTGAGGCTGAGCAGAAAGTCGGCACCCGCCTTGGCGCCGCGGGTGAGTTCGTCCAGGGAGAACGAATCGACGCTGACCTTGAGGCCGGCGCCCTTCAGGAGGCGCACGCAGTCCTCGAGGTGGGGGAATTCCGTGTCGGGCAGGCCGCCGAGATCGATGACGTCGGCGCCCCGGTGGGCGAGGTCGAGGCCCTTCGCGAGGATCTGGTCGGGATTCATCTTCGAGGCGTCGACGATCTCGGAGAAGATCCGCAGGTCGTGGCGCGACAGGTCCACCTTCCGACCGGCGAGGCCGAGATAGGCGGGCAGATCGACGATCTCGTCGGGGCCGCGCTCCACCGGCAGGCCGAAATGCCGGGCCAGAGCCTCGGGGTTCGCCCGGCAGCGGCCGGGCAGGACGATGCGGGTGGCGCCCTCCGGAATCGTCACCCGGCGCCGGATGATCTCCTCCGTCATCAGGGCCGCGACCTTCACCCCGGCATCGGCGATGCTCCAGGTGAAGCGCTCGGCCGGGAGCGTGGCGGCGACCTTTTCGAGGCGCGCCTTGGCCATGCGGCCGGTGATGAAGACGAGGTGCTCGGGGGCGCTCATGCGGCGTCCCGCATGTCCGAGGGACCGCGCAGGACGATGGCGCCCGCGTAGCGCGCCGCGAAGGCCGGGAAGGCGGCATCGACGAGGCCGAGACGGGCGAGGTCCTCGGGCCGCGCTCCGATGGGCACGAGGGCGGATTTCACCAGGACGCAGCGCGGCGCCCGCCAATGCGTGGCGAGCCACACGGCGAGGCTGTCGGAGGTGACGGCCCAGGTCTCGGGGATGTCGGGATGCCCGGCCTTGAGGATGACGGGGTCCCAGACCGGGACGCCGCCCCGGGCGAGGATCGCCCATGCCGCATCCCCCTTCGTCGCGATGCGCAGGCGCGGCTCGAACTCCGAGAAGATCTCGGCCACGCGGCCCATGGCGTCGAGGGCGAGGCGGTGGGCCAGGGCATCGCCGAAGCCCAGGGCCGCCTGGGAGGTCCGCACCGCCTCGGCGAACGGGCCGCCGCCGGGGACCACCACGCAGGGGCCGTCCCGGCCGTCCGCGAGGCCGGCCAGGACGCCGCGCAGGCGAGGGGCATCGGACAGGAGGCTGCCGCCGACCTTCACCACCGTGAGTTCGGAGCTCATGCGGCGTCCCGCCGGGCATGGGCGCGCAGGGACCGGACGGCCTCCGCCACCCGGGCCGGATCGAGGCCCTTCGTGCGATCGCTGTCGCGGCACAGGCCGCCCCGGAAGCCGAGATAATGCGCGCCGAGGGAGGCCAGACGTTCGATGTCGGCGAGGGCGAGGGAGCCGGCGAGGCCCGAGACGAGGCCATGCCGGCGGCAGGCGCGGGTGAAGGCCGCCAGGGTCCGGGCCGGCAGGAGGTCGAGCAGGCGGCGTCCGTCCTTGGTCGCCGTGTCGATCATGGCGCCGACGAAGCCGGCTGCCGCCAAGCGCGCCACGAGGCCGGGGGCGGGGTCGTGCCCGGCGAACAGCACGGCGATGAGCCGGCCGGGCGCGGCCGCGGCGGCCTCCGTCAGGGCCGCGTCGGAAAATTCTGCGCGGACGGCGACCTTGACGTAATCCACCCCCGTGGCGGCCATGGCGGCGACGTGAGGGGCCAGCGCAGCCGCGTCCGCCGGCTCACCCGCCACCGCACTGGTGACGGCGCGGCCCGCGACGCGGGCGACGAGGGCACGGACGGTCGCGACGGGGAGGGCGCCGAGGGCGCCGCGCGCCGGGTCCTTGGCATCGACGAGGTCGGCACCCGCGAGCGCGGCCGCGAGCGCCTCGTCGGCGTCGCGCACGCTCACGAGGAGGCGCGGTGCGGTCTCGTCTTGATCGAAGGGGGAGGGCGTCAACACGACGGATTCGACTCGCTCGGACTGGTGTTGATCGTCGGCGCGCGAACGGTGTCCCGCGCGGGACCACGCTCGCATGCGGTTGGCCCTACCAAAAAACCGATGCGATCACGAGCGGTTCGGCAGGGGCTCGGCGAGGAGGCGGTTCTTCACCACCCAGCGCATGGCATGCGCCCAGGTGTCGTCGGTGTCGGCGCGGATCACCACCCGGCCGCCGCGCACGATCTTGCCGGTGGCGGCCTCCGCGATGGTGACCGTGAGGTTGAAGATCTGGTTGGAGCCCTTCTCGACGTAGCCGCTCACGGCGAGGTCGGCCCCGAGGGTCTTGGCGATGGTGGCGGCGCAGCCGTCGCACTTGTAGAGGGGCGCCTGCTTGGCGATCTCGGCGGCCTGCGGTGCGACCTCGACGGGTTCGACCGCGTCGCCCAGGGCCTTGCGCAGTTCCTCGGTGACGAGGCCGAGGCGCCGGGTCTCGTCCGGCCGCGCCTTGCGGCCCCCGACCACGCCCGGATCGAACAGTTCGATCCCGAAGATCGCGGCCTTCTCGGGCGCGGCCTGCGCGGGCGCCGCGAAAGCGAGGACGAGCACGAGGCTCGCGCAAACGTGTCCGGCACGGGGGAGGGGAATCGGTCGCGTCATCAACTCGCTCGTTTCGTGTCCGGCGCAAGGCTCGGGAACCATCGGCAGCATGATGCCCGACACATCGGCAGGCAACGCCGGGAAACGCGGGGCGATCCCCGCACCTCTGCAGCATTCTGCCGAGGGCCGAACGCCGCACGGCACGGCCGAGGCCGCAATGAGAGCTTATGATTTCCTTATCAAACGCCGATTGAGCGCGGCGGGACAATGTTGTTAGCGTGCCGGCCACATGCAGGCTTCGATGCGCTCCCCCCTCGCCCCGCTCGCCCTTATCCTCGGGCTCGGTGGCCCGTGGTGCCTCCCGGCCACCGCGCAGGAACCGGCGCGTTCGGGCGAGGCGGCGGCACCGGCGCCCGCCGCGACGGAGACCCGCGTCGGGCTGATCTACCGGCCTGAACTCGCCCCCTCGTCCTACGATGCCGAGGCCGCCCCCGAGGACGAGGGCGTCGCCGGTGCGCGCATGGCGATCAAGGACAACAACACGACGGGCCGCTTCACCCGGCAGACCTACGCCCTCGACGAGATCGCCCTCGACGCCACGAAGGGCGCCGTCGCGGCCGCCCGGGACCTGGCGGGCCGGGGCATCAAGTTCCTGGTCCTGGCGCTCCCCGCCGACGAGGTTGTGGCCGTCGCCGACGCGGTGAAGGGAGAGGGCGTCACGGTCTTCAACGTCGCGGCGCCCGACGACCGCCTGCGCGGGGCCGATTGCCGGAAGAACGTGTTCCACGTCCTGCCCAGCCGGGCCATGCAGACGGACGCCCTGGCGCAGTTCTTCACCCTCATGCGCTGGCGCAAGATGTTCCTCATCACCGGCCCGCAGGACGGCGACCGGCTCTACGCCGAGGCGTTCAAGAACTCGGCGCGCAAGTTCAACCTCAAGATCGCGGCGGAGAAACCGTGGACCTTCGGGCCCCTGGCCAAGGCGCGGGGCGACACGCCGACCCGGTCCGAGGCCATGGTGTTCACCCGGGGCGTCGATTACGACCTCGCCATCGTGGCCGACGAAGCCAATGATTGGGGCGATTACGTCCCCTTCCGCACCGTCGATCCGCGCCCCGTCGCCGGCACCCAGGGGCTCATCGCCACCACCTGGCATCCGACCCTGGAGACCTGGGGCGCGGCCCAGGCGCAGAACCGGTTCCGGCGCCAGGCCGGGCGCCTGATGCGGCCCCTAGACTATCAGGCCTGGGCGGCCGTGCGCTCCATCGGCGAGGCGGCGACGCAGAAGAAGACGGCGGACCCGGCCGTGCTCGCGCCCTACTTCGCGGAGCCTGCCTTCAGCCTGCCGGCCTACAAGGGTGTGTCCCTCACCTACCGCCCATGGGACCACCAGCTGCGCCAGCCCGTGATCGTGGTGCAGCCCAAAGCCATGGTTTCCGTGGCACCCGAGCAGGGCTTCACCCACCAGCGCACGCCGCTGGATACCCTGGGGATCGATCTGCCCGAGACCACCTGCAAGTTTCCCTGACCGCTTGGGGGGCGACCCGCCGGGGGCTCCTGACCCGCCGGGGGCTGCGGCAACGCGTGACCGCGCGGCTTGCGGTCCGGCGCTCCCCGTGAGACGGGGCTGCACTATAGTAACGCGTCATGATGGTGACGGACCTGCCCAACCGCGCGCGAGACAGCGGTGGGCCCGAGGAGGACACAGGATGAGCCGCGGCTTCAGGGCGAACGCGTCGGGATCAGTTGTGGCACGGGCGCTTCTCGCCGCTGCGGGCTTGGCCGCCACGAGTCTGGCCGGTGCCGGTTCGGCCAGCGCCTACACGGTCTACGTGACCAACGAGAAGGGCAACTCCGTCAGCGTCATCGACAGCGAGACCCTGGCGGTGACCGGCACCTGGAAGGTCGGCCGGCGCCCGCGCGGCGTCACCACCAGCAAGGACGGCAAGGAGCTCTTCGTCTGCGCCAGCGACGACGACCGCATCGACGTCCTCGACACCAGCACCGGCAAGGTGGTGCGGTCGCTCCGGTCGGGTCCGGACCCGGAGCAGTTCATCCTGGGGCCGACGGGCAACCTGCTCTACGTCGCCAACGAGGACGACAGCCAGGTCACGGTCATCGACGTCGAGAAGAACAAGGTCATGGCCGAGGTGCCGGTGGGCGTGGAGCCGGAGGGCATGGGCCTGTCGCCCGACGGCAAGATCCTGGTGAACACCTCCGAGACCACCAACATGGCCCACTTCATCGACACTACCACGTTCCAGGTGATCGACAACGTGCTGGTGGATGCGCGGCCCCGGTTCGCCGAGTTCACGGCCGACGGGAAGTTCCTGTGGGTCTCGGCCGAGGTCGGCGGCACGGTGAGCATCATCGATGTCGCGGCGCGCCGGGTGGTGAAGAAGATCACCTTCAAGATCCCGAGCGTCAACGACGAGGCGATCCAGCCCGTGGGCATCCGCATCACCAAGGACGGGTCGAAGGCCTTCGTCGCCCTCGGACCCGCCAACCGCATCGCGGTCATCGACGCCAAGACCCACACGGTGGAGAAGTACCTGCCCGTCGGCCAGCGGGTCTGGCAGCTCGCCTTCACGCCGGACCAGAAGCTGCTGTTCTCCACCAACGGCTCGTCCAACGACATTTCGGTGGTGGATGTGGCGGCCGAGAAGGTGGTGAAGAGCATTCCGGTGGGCTTGCTGCCGTGGGGCGTCGCGGTGTCGCCGAACTGACTTTTGGGGCGTGATGCCGAAACAGCCGCCGTCGAACGGTGGCGAACGGGAGGATCGACGGACGTGATGAAGCGAACGATGCGTGCGGCGGCCCTCGGGCTCGCCGCCTGGACGATGGCCGGGCCGGCGCTCGCCCTCGATCTCACGAAGAAGCGTGCCAACCTGCCCGACCTCGTCCTCGGCAACGAGGAGGGAAACGACTTCGTCGTCGAGAACCGGGAAATCGAACTCGAATCCGGCAAGGCCTACCGCCTGCGCATCGTCGCCAAGGGCCGGCAGGAGTACAAGTTCTACGCCACGGAGTTCTTCCGCAACATCTGGTTCAACCAGATCGTCATCCAGCACATCGAGATCCACGGCAGCGGTCCGCCGGATCACCTCGAGTTCGACGATCCGGGCGAGATCGCCATCGAATTCGTGACGATCAAGCCGGGCGAGTACCCCTGGTCCGTCCACGGACTGGAGTCCAAGGGCATGACCGGCAAGTTCATCGTGAAGTAGGGGATGTTCATGCGCCTGCCCCTCTTCGCCCTCGCCGCCGCGACGCTGGCGAGCCCGGCGCTTGCCGACGACAAGGCCGCCTGCACGGACGGCATCGCCATGATCCGGATGGAACTCGGCAAGGACCCTGCTGAGCCCCTCCAGGGCAAGCTCAAGAAGGCGCTTCGGGTCGCCGAGCGCGAGATGGGCGAGGGCGAGTTCGACGAGTGCCTCGATGCCATCGGCGATGCCCGCCGGGCCCTGAAGCGTTGAGGACCAGCAGCATGGCTGAGACCGCCGCCCTCGAGGTCGCGAACGTGAGCCATCGCTTCGGCACCCGCGTGGCCCTGGCGGACGTGTCCCTCACCGTGGTGCGCGGCCAGTTCACCGCCCTGCTCGGCCCCAACGGGGCGGGCAAGACGACGCTGTTCTCGGTGGTCACCCGCCTCTACGCCAGCCAGGACGGCCGGGTGTCGATCCTTGGCCATGCCCTCGACCGCGAGCCGAGCCGGGCCCTCGCCCGCCTCGGCGTGGTGTTCCAGGCCCGCACCCTGGATACCGACCTCACGGTGGCGCAGAACCTCCTGTACCACGCCAGCCTGCACGGCATGACCCGCAGGGCGGCCAAGGAACGGATCCAGACGCTGCTCACCCGCGTCGGCCTCGTGGACCGGCGCGACGACAAGGTCCGTACCCTCTCGGGCGGCCAGTCCCGGCGCATCGAGATCGCCCGCTCCCTCATCCACGGGCCGCGCCTGCTGCTGCTGGACGAGCCCACCGTCGGCCTTGATCTCGAATCCCGTGCCGACATCGTCGCCATCGTGCGGGCATTGGTGCGGGAAGAGGGGCTGTCGGTCCTGTGGGCCACCCACATCTTCGAGGAGATCGAGGCGGGCGACGCGGCCATCGTCCTGCACAAGGGCCGCATCGTCGCGCGCGGCACCGCCGGTTCCATCGCGCAAGGAACCGAATCCCTGGAGGCCGCCTTCCGCCGCCTCGTCGCCGAACCCGCCAGGCAGGCCGCATGAGCGACACCCTCACACCGGCCACCGCCGACGGACCCGTGACGCATCTCGGACGCCTCGACGCCGTCGGCTACCTGATCTGCCTCGGCGGTATCGTCCGCCGCGAATTGCTGCGGTTCTTCAACCAGAAGGAGCGCTTCTTCTCCGCCCTGGTGCGGCCGCTGGTGTGGCTGTTCATCTTCGCGGCGGGGTTCCGCAACACGCTCGGCGTCTCCATCGAGCCGCCCTACCAGACCTACGTGCTCTACGAGGTTTACGTGGTGCCGGGGCTCGCCGTGATGATCCAGCTCTTCAACGGCATGCAATCGTCCCTGTCGATGGTCTACGACCGCGAGGTCGGATCGATGAAGGTGCTGCTCACCAGCCCCTATCCGCGCTGGCTGCTGCTCCTCGCCAAGCTCATCGCCGGCGTCACCGTCTCGGTGGTGCAGGCCTATGCGTTCCTCGCCATCGCCTGGTTCTGGGAGCTCGACATCCCGGCGATCGGCTACGTCGCGGCCCTGCCCGCCTTCATCGCGGCGGGGCTCATGCTCGGTTCCATCGGCCTGCTGCTGTCGTCCATGGTCAAGCAGCTCGAGAACTTCGCCAGCGTGATGAACTTCGTGATCTTCCCGATGTTCTTCGCGTCCTCGGCCCTCTACCCGCTCTGGCGCATCCGCGAATCCTCCGAGACGCTCTACCTCATCTGCATGGCCAACCCCTTCACCCATGCGGTGCAACTCGTGCGCTTCGCCCTCTACGGGCAGTTCGCGCCCCTGGCCTGCGCCGTTGTGCTGGGGACAACGCTCGCTTTCTTCACCCTCGCCGTCGTCGCCTACGATCCCGGCCGTGGCATCATGGCCCGGCGCGGTGGCCCGGCCGGAGACCCCGCATGATCCGCTCCTTTACCCTCCCGGTCCTCGCCCTCGGCCTGCTGGCCGGTCCCGCCCTCGCCCAGCCCAAGGGCGACCCCGACTGGCCCTGCGTCCAGCGCAAGGTCTCCACCCTCAGCCCCGGCACGGTTTGGACCGGGCCGGACCTCGCCGAGGCCGGCGCCTGGGGAGACGATTTCGAGGCGGCGTCGCTCGCCCAGAAGATCGCATCGCGCCGGACGCCGCTCGGCGAGGTCGATCCTCTCCTCGATGCCTTCGCCGAGACCGCCGGGGCCGAGAAGGGCAAGCGCCTCACCCGGGTGTTCGCCGGTGTGTTCGAAATCCTCAACGGCGAGCGCAACAAGGTCATCGCCGGCATCGGCCGCTATGCCCAGGGGCAGCGCCGCATGGCCGAACGCATCCGCGACGAAGCCGACAAGATCAGCGCCACCAAGGACGGGCCGAGCGCGCAGGATGCCCGCGACATGCCGAAGGAGGCCTCGGAACTGGAGACCAAGTTCGCCTGGGACCGGCGCATCTTCCAGGAGCGCAGCCAGTCCCTGACCTATGTCTGCGAGGTTCCGACGCTTCTGGAGCAACGCCTGGGCGAGATCGCACGCCGGATCCAGACGCGTCTCTGAGCCATCGGACCAGCCCGGCCCGGCCGGGCACCGTCTTTCCGAAGTCCGGGAAAAATCCGAACCGACTCTTGCCGGATTCTCCCGGGTGAATTAGGCAATGCGGCGAGACGGCGTGACGCGGGGCGGTTTGACACCCCGAGACGCGGCTCGCCCTTGCCTCGGAGGACGGTTCCGTTCTCCGCCTCGACCTAGGAGATTCGACCATGGCTTTCCGTTTGTCCGCTGCCGTCCTGCTCGCCGCCACCCTCGGCCTCGGCGTGGCTGCGCCCGCCTTCGCCGCACCCGCCACCGTCGCGGCGTTCGATCCCGACAAGGACGGCACCATCGACCTCAAGGAGGCCCAGGCCGCCGCGGCGAAGCAGTTCGACATGCTGGACCCGGACAAGGACGGCACCCTCGACGCCAAGGAGCTGAACGGCCGCCTCACCGCCGCCGAGCTCAAGGCCGCCGATCCGGACAGCGACGGCACCCTCGACAAGAAGGAATACCTCGCCGTGGTGGCCGCGCGCTTTAAAGCCGCAGACCCGGATGCCGAGGGCACCATCGACGCCAAGGAACTTGCTTCGCCCGCCGGCGCTTCTCTCGCGACGCTGTTGCAGTAAGCCGTTCCGGAAGGGGCGGCCGTCCCTCAAGGAAACCGTTGATGCAGGTTCGTTACATTCTGCCGGCCGCCCTCGCGCTGCTCGGGTCCGCCGGGCCCGTCCTTGCTTCCTCCTGCACCGATCAGATCGCCACCATCGAACGGCGACTCGATAGCGTCGGTGCGGAGAAAGTCACCGGCAAGGAGCCGGCAGGTGGTCCGACGTCGTCGCACTCGGCCAAGGCCCTCGACCAGCCCCCGGCCGGCAAGCCCACGGACCCGTCGACGACGGCGAGCGCCGGTGGCGTGTCCCAGGCGCGCGACCTGATCAAGAAGGCGCGCGCCCAGGACAAGGCCGGCGACACCAAGGCCTGCGAGGACACCATGACCCAGGTCAAGGAAAAGGCCGGCGCCCTGCCGTAGCCGCTCGTGCCTCGCCTTCAGGAAGGGCCGTCCCCAGCTGGGGGCGGCCCTTTTTTGTGGTCAGGGCGCGCGCAGGGCGGCGGCGATTTCGGCCATGAGGGGCCGGCGCGCCACCTCCGCCTGGACGCAGGTCTCCGCCAGGGCCGTCAGGTCGGGCAGGGGGGAGGGGCAGCGGGCCAGCATTTCGCCGAGCAGGATTCCCCAGGCCCGCACCTCGATGCGCTGGAGGGCTTCGCCCCCGGCCCCCCCGGGCAGGCGGCACGCGGCGCCGAAATCGCTCAGGACCGCTTCGCCCGCCGTCCCGTCCCACAGGACGTTGTGGCCGTAGAGGTCGCCGTGGAGAAGGCCGCGGGCGTGGAGATGGACGGTTGCTGCCGCAACGCTTCGGGCGATGCGCCGGACCGTGTCGGCCTCGAAGCACAGGTCGGCTCGGTAGATGTCGCGGCTGCAGCTCGCGAGGCTCGGGGGACCGGCGAGACCCCGCCAGTCCTCCGCCAGGCGCGGCATCACCAATCCCTGGGCGCCCGTCGGATGGCCGACGAGGCGGCCGAGTCCGCCCGTGAGGTTCGGGTGCGTCCCGGCCGCGAGGCAGGCCTCCATCTCGCGCTCGGGCAGGCCGTCGCTGGTCATGGCGCCCTTGAACAGTTTGACGGCGACGGCCGCTCCGGGCCCGGTGCCGTCCCGGCGCCACAGGGCGGCGAACACCTCTCCCGAGGCGCCCTCTCCGAGCCGGTCACCGGTCACGAGGTCGGCCCAGGGGATAGTTCTGCCGGCGGCTGGTGCGGGTGTGCCCTCCAGCGGATTGCCGGCCCAGGTCGGCCAGGCCAGGGCCGGCAGGGTCGCGAGCCAGCCCGGCAGGGCGTCGAAGCCGTTGGCGGAGAGCCGAATCAATTCGAGGTTCCGGGCGTCGGCGAGGCTTTCGGGGAGGGCGGTCAGCCGGTTGCCCGACAGCATCAGCTTCTGCAGGAAGGGCCGCCGTCCGAGGGCGTCGGGCAGCACGACGATCCGGTTGTCCGTCAGGGTGAGCCAGCGCAGGGCGGGCGGCAGGGCCTCCTCGGGAACCTCGCCGAGGCCGCAGCCGCGAAAGCCGATCTGGGCGAGGGCCGGGCAATCGCCCAACGATGGCGGCAGGCGGTCGAACGGGTTGCCGGAGCAGAACAGCACCCGGAGCTTCGTGAACCGCCCGAGATCGTCCGGCAATCGGGTGAGGCCACCGGCGCCGAGGTCGAGGACCTCCAGGCTGTCGGCGAGACCGAACAGGTCGCGCGGAAACTCCGTGAGGCCGCCCGCGAGACGCAGTTCGCGCGTCCCCGCAAGGTCCCCGCGCGCCAGGGATTCCAGGTGTCGGGCCGTGTCCGCGTTCGTCGCCATGCCCTGCCCTTCCGTCGGCCCCGGGGAGGGGGTCGCTGATCCGGGCGGCGGGATCAATACGCGTTCTGGGTCCGGAACAGCGACAGGGGCGTGGCGAGCATGATGCGGATGTCGAACAGCACGGACCAGTTCTCGATGTAGTGCAGGTCGTGCTCGACCCGGCGCTGGATCTTGTCGCTGGTGTCGGTCTCGCCGCGCCAGCCGTTGACCTGGGCCCAGCCGGTGATGCCCGGCTTGACCTTGTGGCGGGCGAAGTAGCCGTCCACCACTTGGTCGTAGAGGGTGTTGGCGGCCTTGGCCTGGAGGGCGTGGGGGCGGGGTCCGACGAGGGACAGTTCGCCCTTGATGACGTTGAACAGCTGCGGCAGCTCGTCCAGGGACGTCCGACGGATGAAGCGGCCCACCGGGGTCACCCGCGGATCGCCCCGGGTGACGAGCTTGGCGGCGGTGGCGTCGCCCTGGTCCACGAACATCGAGCGGAACTTGTAGACCTCGATGAGCTCGTTGTTGAAGCCGTAGCGCTTCTGCCGGAACAGGACCGGCCCGGGCGAGGTCAGGGCGACGGCCGCCGCCACGGCGAGCATCACGGGGCTGAGCGCCACCAGCATGGCGAGGCCGACGAGGCGATCGAACACGCTTTTCGCGATGATGTCCCAGTCGGCCATCGGCTTGTCGAACACGTCGAGGACCGGCACCGTGCCGAGGTAGGAATAGGCACGCGGGCGCAGGCGCAGCTTCGAGGCCTGGGCCGAGAGGCGGATGTCGATGGGCAGGACCCAGAGCTTGGCGAGCATCTGGAGGATGCGGTCCTCGGCGGCGATGGGGATGGTGAAGATGATGAGGTCGAGGCGGGTGGTGCGGGCATAGGCGACGAGGTCGTCGACGGTGCCGAGCTTGGGGTAGCCCGCCACCACGGTGTCGGAGCGCCGGTCGCCGCGGTCGTCGAACACGCCGACGATGCGGATGCCGGACTCGGCCTGGCCGTCGAGGGCGCGGATGAGGTCTTCGGCCACGGGCCCGCCGCCGACGATGGCCGTGCGCCGGTCGAAGCGGCCCGCCCGCATCTGGGCGCCGATGATCCGGGACAGGGTGAAGCGCCCGGCCACGAGGAGGCCGAGGCCCGCGACGAACACGGTTCCGAGCCAGACCCGCGAGTAATGGTCGGCGACCTTGGCGAAGACCATCACGGTCGCCACGACGAGGAAGACGAGGGTCCAGGCCGCCAGGAGGCGCAGGGCCGGTTTGACGAAGCCGCGCAGGGCGCCGATGCGGTAGAGTCCGGCGACCTGGAACAGGATCACGGCGAGGGCGGCGATGCCGAGGATCGCCGTGACGTAGCGCGGACCGAGGAGCACGAGACCGGACAACTGCAGCCAGTGCGTGGCGAGCCCCGTGACGCCGATGACGGCGAAGTCGGCCACTCGCACGCAGCCCGCCAGGACCACGGGCGAGAAGACCGAAGCCGGTGCCGGTCGGGCCGTGGCCTCGGCCGGGGGGATGGCCGTCATGGCGTCGCGTTCGGTCGATTCCTGACCGGTGGCCGGGAGCGGTCGTGCGGCGGCTTCCAGGAGGTCACGGACGTCGAAGGCGCTCATCGTCAAGGCTTTCGGACTTCAATCAGCGTCGCTGCGGCGGCGACAACGCCCGTACTCTGTCGCGGAGGCCTCACGGAACGCTTAACGGGCGACCGCTCCCGCTCCGATCACGGCGCCCGTTCTGTTCACCCGGCGACGGAACGCGCGTCCGCGCGGGCCCGGAACGCCGCGGCGTAGCCCGACAGCACGTCGGCGCCCATGCGCTTCATGGAGAAGCGCGCCTGCACCGACGCGCCGAGGTCGGCGAACCATGCCGCGCGCACATCCGGAGCTTCGTCGATCACCCGGGCGATGGCGTCCTCGAGGGCGCCCGCATCCCGGGGCGGGACGAGGCGGGCCGCCGCCGTCCCGAAGATCTCGGGGATCCCGCCGACATTCGTCGCCACCAGGGGATGCTGGGCGGCGGCCGCTTCGAGGACCACGTAGGGCAGGGATTCGGCCAGGGACGGCACCACCATGATCCGGCCGCGGGCGAGCACCGCACGGATGGGCTGGGGCGGCTCGAACGCCACGGCGTGTCCGAGTCCCATGGCCCGGACACGGGCGGCCAGGAGGTCGGCATCGGGACCGGACCCCACCATCAGCAGGCGCAGGCTCCGACCCTTCCGGCGCAGGTTCGCCAGGGCTTCGAGGAGGAAAGGCACGCCCTTGGCGTCGCGCAGTTCGCCGATGTAGAGCAGATCGTAGGCGTCGGCCGTCGGCGGCACGGGCAGGAATTCGGCCTCGCAGATGCCGTTGTGGACGATGCGGGCGAGGCGGGGCCGCCCCGCATGGGCGCGGTGACGCCCGGCGACATACTCGCTCTCGAACAGGAAGACGTCCGTGCGCAGGGCCAGGAGCCGCTCGACGCCCATGTAGAACCGGTGCCGGAGGGTGCCGGGCTTGTAGTTGTAGCTGCCGCCATGGGGGGTGTAGGCGCGGATGGGGGCGGCTCCGGTCACCCGCGCCGTTCGGGCGTAGACGCCGCCCTTGGCCCCATGGCCGTGCAGCACCGTGGCGCCCGTGTCACGCGCCCGCTCGGCGAGCGTCCGCAGGGCCGCGAGATCCGAATGGTGCGGGTTGCGCTGCATCGGGACGCGCACGACCCCGAGGGACAGGCTGGGCGCGAGCTCCGCGAGCGCCTGAGCCGCCCGTTCGCCGCCGGTGCGCGCGTCGCAGACGATTCCGACCTCGTGCCCGGCGGCCGCCTGGAGCCGCGCGAGATCGACGACGTGGCGGAAAAGGCCACCGACGGGTGCCCGGAAGACGTGGAGGATGCGGTGCGGGGCGGGGCAGGCACCGCCGGTGGCGGTCTCGGGGCGGGAGGCGATCGAGAGGGTTGCGGACGCGCTCACGGCGGGGTCTCCAGGGACGGGCGCCAGCGGCGACGCCCGGCTGCCCGTGATCCTGTCCCGGCACGGTGGGTGGAGCGTTAAGGTCCCGGCCTTCGCCCGACGCATCTCGGAATTGGGTTAGGCGATGCCTAACGGGACGCGGCCCTAGAAGAAGCGCTCCTTGATCACGATGGTGTCGCCGGGCCGGACCGGATAGGTCATCGGCACGATGCCGGAGACGAGGCCACCCTTGCCTTCGCGCGTCAGGACCGCGTAGTCGCGCGCCGCCCGTGGGCCGAATCCGGCCGCGATGGCGACCGCCGTCTCGACGGCCATGCCGTTGACGTAGGGGTACTGACCCGACGTCGTGACTTCGCCGAGGATGTAGAACGGTCGGTAGGCATCGACCTCCACGGTGACGTGGGGCTCGCGCACGAAACCCGAGGCGAGCTTGGCCTCCACGGTGCGCGCCGCCTGCGCGGTGGACTGGCCGCCGACCTTGACGAGGCCGATGAGGGGCATCGCGATGCTGCCGTCCCCGTCGACGGCGTAGATGTTGGAGAGGTTGTCCTGCCCGAAGACGATGACCCGCAACCGGTCGCCCGCCGACAGGGTGTAGCGAGCACCGATGGAACCCGTTGCGGTGGCATCGAGCTGGTCGGTCCTGAAGTCGGGCCGCAGGCAGCCGCCCAGCGCAAGGCTGGATGACAGAGCGAGAAGAAGTGTGCGCCGGTTCATCACCAATGCCGCCATGACCGAGAGTTCTGGACCGTAAGTTCTTGTCCCGACTCCTAGGGCCATATGGTTAATGAATGTTGATCCGGCCCCCGGGCGGCCGGTGTCGAAGTCGGACGCTCCGATCGTTTGCCGAAGCCGGACTTGAAATGCGTCCGGGCCAGGGGCGTTTCGCGTTCGGGCGATCGCGCCCTGTCTTAACCTGTAATCAACCTTAACGGACTTGAATGGCATGATGACGGCCTCCCACGGCCGACGCCTCGCCCGAGGGTAGAGATCCGAACCATGCCGCGTTCCCCGCTGATCCGCCCCGGTCCGTCCCCATCGTCCAACCCGCTTGCATCGTCCGGCCCGTTTCCATCATCTGGGGCCGCGGATGGGCTCGGGCTCAGCCAGCTCGCCCGTCTCCTGCGCCGGTCCTGGCGCTGGATCGCCGTTCCGACGGTGGTGGCCGGCCTGAGTGCCGTCGCCTTCGTGCAGGTGGTGCCGCCGCGCTACACGGGTGAGGCGAAGATCCTCCTCGAAAGCCGCGAGGCCGCCTTCACCCGCTCGAGTCAGGAGCGGGGGGAGCAGGCGGTCCCCATCGACGAGCAGGCCGTGGCGAGCCAGGTCCAGGTCGTGATGTCCCGCGATCTCGCCCGCGAGGCGATCCGCCGACTCAAGCTCGTGGGCAATGCCGAGTTCGACCCCGATGTCGCCGGCATCGGTCCGGTGCAGCGCCTTCTCATGATGATCGGCGTCGCCAAGAACCCCCTGGAGCGGGCGCCGGAGGACCGGGTGCTCGAAGCCTATTTCGACCGGCTCCTCGTCTACCCGGCGGGCAAGTCGCGCATCCTCACGGTGGAGTTCCGGGCGAAGGACCCGGCACTGGCCGCGCAGGCGGCCAACACCATCGCCGAACTCTACATCGCCTCCCTGGAGGCGGCCAAGACCGACACCGCCCGCTACGCCTCGACCTGGCTCGGGGGCAACATCGAGGCCCTGCGCACCCGCCTGGCCGAGGCCGAGGCGAAGGTGGAGGCGTATCGCGCCCGCCACGGCCTCATCGGCGGCGGCACGGCCAGCCAGCCCCTGAGCGCCCAGCAGCTCGGCGAACTCTCGACGCAGCTCTCGCAGGCCCGCACCGTCAAGGCGGACCTCGCCGGCCGGGCCAAGCTGATCAAGGAGATGATCAAGGACGGCCGCGCCTTCGAGATTCCGGACGTGGCCAACAACGAGATCATCCGCCGCACGGTGGAGCAGCGCATCACCCTGCGCGGTCAGCTCGCCCTGGAATCCCGCACGCTCCTGCCGGCCCATCCCCGCATCAAGGAACTCACGGCGCAGATCTCCGACCTCGATTCCCAGATCAAGGCCACCGCCGAGCGCATCGTGCGCACCCTGGAGAACGATGCCCGGATCGCGGAGGCCCGCGTCGAGAGCCTGGGCGCGGCGGTCGATTCCCAGCGCGACGTCGTCTCGAAGGGCAATTCGAGCGAGGTCCAGCTCAGGGCCCTCGAGCGCGAGGCCAAGGCCCAGCGCGAGCAGCTCGAATCCTACCTGTCCCGCTACCGCGAGGCCTCGGCCCGCGATGCCGAGAGTGCGACGCCGGCCGATGCCCGCATCGTCTCGCGCGCCGTGGTGCCGGATGTCCCGTCCTTCCCCAAGAAGGCGCCGATCATCATCCTGGTGGTGGTGATGGCCCTGCTGTTCTCCATGGGCGGCGTCATCGCACGCCACCTCCTCGTCGATCCCGACAACGGCCGCCGCCGGGGCGAGGACGAGGAACCCGGTGCCGGGGCCGAGGCGGCCCAGCCGTTCGCACCCGGACGCTTCGCCTTCCCGGAGGCCTCGCCGGGCCTGTCCCGCTCCGGCGTCGCGGCCGCGACCCCCTTCGAACCCCTGGTCGCCGCAGCCCCCGCTCCGGTCTCCCCGGGCCGACCATCCGTCCGCCCCGGCGCCCCGGCCCCCGGCCGGTTCGCCCTCGACGGCCTCGTGTCCCGTCTCGGCGAGGATGCGCGCGCCGGAATCGGACGGCGGATCCTGCTGGCGGAGACCGGGGATCAGGCGGGCGACGACGGTCTCTCCGGCACCCTGTCGGGCGCGCTCGCGGACCTCCTGGCCCCGGGCGCCCGCACCGTCATCCTCGATCTGAACGGGCCCCCCTGCGGAGCCGAGGATGTCGGCCTGACGGACCTCGTCGCCGGCGAGGCGCCCTTCCTCGACGTGATCCAGCGCATCCCGGGCTCGCGCCTGGACATGGTTCCGCGCGGCTTCCTCGACATCGACGTCCTGAGCGAGGAACCCGAAGCCCTCGAGATCACCCTCGACGCCCTGGCCCAGGCCTATGATTGGGTGCTGTGCCGCCTGCGCGAGGCGGATGGCGAGGCCGCACGGGCGCTCCTGTCGGCGGTGGGCGGCGCCATGGATACGGTGGTGATCGCCTCGAACCGGGATGCGGACGATCCCGAACTCGTCGATCTCTACGCCTTGGCGGAAGCGTCCGGGGCCAGCCGCGTCCTCGTCGCCCGGGACCGGGCCGTCGCCGACATGGCCGCCCGGGATTTCGGCTCCGACCTCGAACTGCGCCGTTCCGCCGCCTGATACGGCCGCCTCGGCGAGGCCGCGCGGCGTGTCCCCCTCGGGGCCCTACGGCGCCGCGCGCCAGCGGCGCAGGCGGGTCACGAGCGCCGACAGGCGGGGGTCGCGCTTGATCCGGCGCTTGAGCCGGGCGGTGCCCACGGCCTTGAGGGCGAAGATCCGGCCCCGCAGGGTCACCGGGATCGTGACCTCGCCGAGCTCGATGGTCTCGTCGCAGGTGTTGGTCTTGTAGCGCGCCTCGCCGACGCCGAGGTCGAGGGCGCGCCGTCCGCGCTCCGCCTGGTCCCGGACGAGGGACTGGAGCAGGAGGTCGCCGGGGCTCGACCGGCCCACCGAAGGGTCCTGGTCGAACGACGTCATCATGCCGCTGTAGCGGGCCGCGTCGACGGCGCCGGCGAAGACCGCGAAGACCCGCCCGCTCTCCGTGGCCACCAGGGCCGCGACCTCGATGGCCGGCGCGTCGGAGCGCGCGTCCCGGCCCGCGCCCGCGGCGATGAACGCGCGCACGGCCGCGTAGGCATAGGGGTTGGGGATGCCCATGGCGGCAAAGCGCGACGCCTTCTGGGCGTAGAACGCATCGAGGTAGGCCGTGACCTCCGCGTCCGTCCGGGCCACCCGGTAGGCCACCGGGCCGAAGGTTTCGACGAGCTTCTTCTCCTTGGACCGCAGCTTCTTGCGGGCATCCCCGCTGAACACCCGCCTGACCGTCGATTCGGCATCGGGCCCCAGCAGGAGGCCGTAGGCGTCGCTGGGCGAGGGCTCGGATCGGAAGCACAGGGGATTGGCCGCGCCGTCCCAGAACCGGGGCTGGTGCGAGAACGCATAGGCGTCGATGCCGGCGCCCCGGGCCGCCGCGCGCAGCTGCTCGGCCAGATCCGCCGGCTGCAGGGACGCCGCCGCGCGCGAGGCGAACACCGGCATGTGATAGTTGGCGTGCTTGGCCCCGACGACGCGGGCGACGCGCAGGCCGTGCTCGCGCGTCACGTGGCAGGGGATCAGCACCTGGGGGCGCCCGGAGGCGTCGCGCACCACGAGGACCCGCACGTCGGTGCCGGGTTCGGCGCGGGCGTAGGCGGAGACCCAGTCGAAGCGCTGATAGGGGGTGGCGAGGACGGCCGGATCGGCCTCGAGGCCACGCCACAGGGCCTCGACGCTCGCCAGGTCGGAAAAGACCTCCGTCGTCAGGCTGCCGCGTGCCGTGTCCCGGACCATCCCCACTCCGCTCAGATCGTGTACGCCACCCGTCACCGCCGTCGCTCCCGCCCATCCGACGGGCCACTGGGCGCCCCGTCCCTTAAACGCCGGGTGAAGCGCCCGCGCCGTCCTGTCGGCGTGGGTAACGAAACCTTGCCGATCCGCGGGGCAGGATCGCCGGCGCACGCCCGGAGGTCCGATGTCCACAGCCCGCCGCCACCGCCTGTTCGAGGCCGGGTTCCGGACCATCGCGGCCACGGGCGCCGACCGCTGGCTCGCGCCCCTGGCGCGGGGCCGGGGCATGATCCTCACCTTCCATCACGTCCGCCCCGAGGCGCTGGGCGTCTACGCCCCGAACCGGCTGCTCGCCATCACGCCGGCCTTCCTCGATCATGTCCTCACCACCCTCAGGCGGCGCGGGTTCGCGGTGATCGGCCTCGACGCGGTGCCGGACCGGCTCGCCGGGACGGCGGGCGCGCCGTTCGCCGTCCTCACCTTCGACGACGGCTACCGCGACAATGTCGAGCACGCCGCCCCGATCCTGCGGCGCCACGGCGTGCCCTGGACCCTGTTCGTGACGAGCGACTTCGCCGGGGGGCGCGGGCGCCTGTGGTGGCTCGAACTCGAGCGGGCCATCGCCCGCCTCGGGCGGGTGCGCCTGCCCGGAACGGCCATCGACCTGCCGGCGGGCAGCGACGCCGAGAAGTCGCACGCGTTCGAGACCGTCTACCGCCACCTGCGGGCCGGGCCGGAGGCGGACCTCCTCGCGGCCATCGCCGATCTCTGCGGGCGGGCGGGCCTGCGGCCGGGCGATCTGGCGGCGGAGCTCTGCCTGACCTGGGACGACCTGAGGGATCTCGCCCGCGACCCGATGGTCACCTTCGGCGCCCATACGGTGAGCCACCCGATGCTCGCCAAGCACGACGCCGCGACCCTGCGCCGGGAGGTGGAGGCGGGCCGCGACCGCCTCATGCGCGAACTCGGCCGCCCCGTGCGGCACCTGTCCTATCCCGTGGGCGACCCGACCTCCGCCGGCCCCCGGGAATTCGCCCTGGCGCGGGACCTCGGCTTCGCCACGGCGGTGACGACGCGCCCGGGCCACCTGTTCGCGGGCCATGCCGACCACCTCCACGCCCTGCCGCGGGTGTCGGTGAACGGCTGCCACCAGAGCCCGGCCGCCCTCGCGGCCCTGCTCTCCGGGGTGCCGTTCCTCGCCTGGAACCGGGGGCGGCGGCTCAACGTCGGCTGAGCGGATCTTCGTTTCGGATCAGGGGGATGCGCGGTCAGCGCCGGCGGTGGCGGCGATACGAGCGCGACCCGCCGCCGGTGTCGAAGCTGGCGCTCTGGCGGCCGTGGCGGGTGTAGCGCCCGCGCCGTCCGCGCCGGCCGGTCTCCGCCAGGGCCGGCAGGGCGGCGGCGATGCCGGGCGGGATGGCAGCGAGCGCCGTCGCCACGGAGGCCGAGGCGGACGCGGCGCCCTCGGCGAAGCCCCCGGCGACGTTCTTGGCGGCCGGGCCGAACATCGCCAGGCACTGGTTGTAGGCGAGATCGTTCTTCAGGCGCTCGCACTCGCCCACCGAGCGCGGGGCGCCCTGGGCCAGGGCGAGGGTCGGGGCGAGGAGGGTCAGGAGGACGACGGCCGGACGAATGAGCATGGTGCGGGGGATCGACCTTCGGCACGGGCGGTTCGGGGAGCGGGACCGTCTGTGCCCCCGGAGTGCGGCGAAATCCCGACGCGCCGGGTTTCGGGGCCGCATCGGCCGTGTCCGAGGCTCAGGTCTCGGGATCGGGCCGCTGCATCCAGCGGATGAGGGGCATCAGGGGGACGATCCAGGCGATGCCGAGAATGGCGTAGAGCACCGCCTGCACCGGAGCGGGGGTCTGCGAGATGCGGCTGTCGGCGAGCGCCATGGCCAGCGGCGCGTAGACGATGACGAAGGCCAGCATCGTGATGGTGCCGATCAGGGAGCGGGTGCGGCGGCGCATCGGCCTTCTCCTCGGGCGGTTTCGCGAAACAATCGGCCGCCCGGAGCCGGGGGTAAGCCCGGCGCGCGCGCGGCGCAATGCGCCGGTCCGTCGCCGGAACGGAACGGCGCACGCCCCCCCATGCGCCGGAGGCGCCGTCACAGTTCGGCCGAGGGCGCCGTCACGGTTCGGCCGGGCGCGCCGTCACAGTTCGGCGGAGCGGCCCGACAGCTCGGCCCGGAGCTGGCGCGCCGCCTCCAGCAGGGCCCCGTCGCGGCGGCGGCGGGGCCGGGGCACCGTGACGGTCACCTCGGCGGCGACCCGGCCGGGGGCGCCGGCCAGGACCACGACCCGGTCGGCGAGGGTGACGGCCTCGTCGATGTCGTGGGTGACGAACAGGATGGTCTTGCCCGTGGCGGCCTGGATGCGCTGGAGCTCGTCCTGGAGGCCTTCGCGGGTGAAGCTGTCGAGGGCCGAGAACGGTTCGTCCATGAGCAGCACGTCGGGGTCGACGGCCAGCGCCCGGGCGATGGCGACGCGCTGGCGCTGGCCGCCGGAGAGCTGGTGCGGCCAGCGCTGGCCGAGGTCGGCGAGGCCGACGAGCGCCAGCATCTCGGCCGCCTTGGCGAGGCGCTGGGCCTTGGACAGGCCGCTGCCCTCGAGGCCGAAGACCACGTTGGCGACGACCCGGCGCCACGGCAGCAGGCGGGCGTCCTGGAACACCAGGGCCATGGGCGTGCGGCAGCCGGGGCGGGGCTCGACGCGCACGGTGCCGGCGCTGGGCTTGGCGAGCCCGATGAGCACCCGCAGCACCGTCGACTTGCCGACCCCGGATTCGCCGACGATGACCAGGAATTCGCCGCGCGCGATGGTGAGGTCGAGGTCGGCCAGGATGGTGTTGCGCACCCCCTCTCGCTCGTAGGCGAGGCTCAGACCCTGGATGGCGATGATGGGCGAGCTCACGCGCGCCACCGCAGGAGCCGGCCCTGGAGGGCGACGAAGCCGGTGTCGAACAGGCCGTAGAGGCCGGCCATGGTGAGCATGTAGACGACCACGATGTCGGTGGAGAGGAGGCTGGAGGCCTGCATCATCCGCGCGCCGACGCCCGGCACGCCAAAAATCTCGGCGGCGACCACGGCCATCCAGGCCTGGCCCAGGGCGGTGCGCAGGCCCACGAGGATGCCGGGGGTGGCGGCGGGCAGCAGGATCTTGGTGAGGCGCGCCCACGGCGAGCGGAATCCGAAGGCCTGGGCGACCTCGACGAGATCGCGGTCGACGCCGCGCACGGCGCCTTGTGTCGCGAAGAACACGATCCAGAACACGCCGATGGCGATGATGAACACGGCGGCCGAGGGCTGGACCCCGAACCAGATGATGGCGAACGGCACCCAGGCGAGGCCGGGGATCGGCCGCAGCAGCCGCACGATCCAGGCGGTGACGGCCTCGAACCCCGAGAACATGCCGCTGAGGAGGCCCAGCCCGATACCGGCCCCGGCGCCGACGGCGAGGCCGACGACGTAGTGGCTCAGGCTCGACCACACCGCCTCGCCCCAGACCCCGAGCGCGATCTCCTTCAGGAAGGCGGCCGGAATCGTGCTCGGCGGCGGCAGGAAGGCCGGGTTGATGAGGCCGAGGCGCGGCATCGCCTCCCAGAACACCAGGAAGGCGAAGAGGCCGAGGGCGGAGAGCGCCGTGGCGCGGAACGCGGGCATGCGGGTCAGGCGGGGGCGCGGGTCAGCGCGCCGTCGCCTTCTCGTAGGGGCGCGGATCGAACAGGCCGTCGAGGGGCACGTCCTTCTCCAGCGTGCCGATGGAGACCTGATAGGCCTGCATCGCCTTGGTGGCCTCGACGATGGCACGGGGATCGGCGGTGAACTTCGCCGCCGGCGAGGTGATGGCCTTCTGGATGGTGGCGAGATCGGTGATGCCCTTGCCCAAAGCCGCCTCGACGGGCTTCGCCGCCCGGGCCGGATCGGACTTCAGCAGGTCCGTCGCCTTCACCACGGCCCTGACCAGGCCCTCGACGGCGGCCGGGTTCTTGTCGGCGAAGGCGCCGAACACGCCGACCACGGTGCCGGGCTGGTTCGGGAACATCTCGCCGCCCGTGGCGATGAGGGTGATCGCCGGGTTGCGCTGCTGGACGATGGTGAGGGCCGGCTCGCGGATGGAGGCACCGTCGACGGCCCCGGCCAGCACCGCCTGCTGGGTCGCGTCGATGCCCATGGCGACGACCTCGGCGTTGGCCTTGTCGGCCTTGGCGACCTGCCACAGCCAGTGCTGCAGGGTGGTGTTGGGCACCGAACCCGCCGGCTGGGTGGCGAGGCGCGCCGCGCGGCCCTCCTTGGCCTTGAACCGGGCGAAGGCCTCGGCCTGGCTGGCGCCGCCGGCGAAGTAGGGGGCGAGCTTGGGGCCGGCCACGAACACCATCTCCTCGATGGCGGTGGCGGCCACCACCCGGACGTCGATGCCCTTGGAGCGGGCCACCGCCAGGGGCGCGACGCCGGCGACGTAGACGTCGATGGTGCCGGATGCCAGGGCCTGGATCATGTTGGGGCCGGATTCGAAGGTGGTGAAGCTGGGGGTGAGGCCCGCCTCCTTGAGCCAGCCCTCGCCGTTGGCGACGAAGATCGGGGCGGCGCCGACGACCGGGATCACGCCGATGCGCACGGGCACGGGGGCGGGGCTCTGGGCCGAGGCGACGCCCGTCAGGGACAGCAGCAGGGCGAAAGCGGGCAGCAGGCGCATCGGTCAGGTCCGGTCAGGGGGCGTCGAGCAGAAGGCGTCTGGCAAGAGGCGTCGGGCAAGAGGCGTCGAGAAAGACGGTCGATGGTACGGGGAACGCCGGGGCGCCGCCGCACGGATCGGTCGGGGCTTATCCCCGGGCCTTGGCACGGGGCGCCGGGGCACGCAAGAATTTGCTCGCTCCTGCCCGGCGCCACCGCGCGATTGGGAAGATCCCTCTCCGGCGGCGGGGGCGGGGAGG
>NZ_VRUZ01000070.1:0-23289 GCF_008039485.1 Methylobacterium sp. WL69
GTATAGAGGGGGTTCGGCGGCCTGTCCAGCCGGTTTCGGGAAGGTTTTTTCGGGGGGTCCGCCGGGGGCCCGGAGGCGACTAAGCGACGGCCGGGCCGTGGCGTTCGGCTTCCGTGAAGCGGCTCTGCTCCTCCATCACCAGGGTGGCGAGCTCGCGCTTGAGGGCGTTGAAGTCGGGGGCGGCCGTGTCCCGGGGCCGGGGCAGGGCGACGGCGATGTCGCGCTTGAGGCGGCCCGGGCGGTAGGTCATCACCAGGATGCGGTCGGCGAGGTAGAGTGCCTCCTCGATGGAGTGGGTGACGAAGATCACCGTCTTGGCGAACTCGGCCCAGATCCGCAGGAGCTCGTCCTGCAGGGTGCGCCGGGTCAGGGCGTCGAGGGCCCCGAACGGCTCGTCCATGAGCATCACCGGCGGATCGAGGGCCAGGATGCGCGCGATGGCGACGCGCTGGCGCATGCCGCCGGACAGGTCCTTCGGGTAGCGCTTGCGGAAGTCCGACAGGCCGAGGGTGGCGACGATGCGGTCCACCGTCACGGTGGCGTCGGCTTTGGGCACCCCCTTGATGTCGAGGCCGAAGCGGACGTTGTCCTCGACGCTCATCCACGGGAACAGGGCGTATTCCTGGAACACCATGCCCCGGTCCGGCCCCGGCCCGGTGACGGGGCGGCCGCCGAGGGTGATCCGGCCGCCGCTCAGGGGGGCGAAGCCCGCGATGGCGTTGAGCAGGGTGGACTTGCCGCAGCCCGAGGGGCCGAGCAGGCACAGGAACTGCCCCTCCGGCACCGTGGCGCTGATGTCCTCCAGGGCGGTCACCGCCCCGGGCCCGCTGCCGAACACCTTGCTGGCGTGGGCGACGACGATTTCTGCCTGCATGCCGAGGGTCCGGTTCAGCGCTCGAGGCCGCGGTGCCAGCGCAGCAGGTGGTCGTTGAGGCGCGACATCGCCCCGTCGATGACGAGGCCGAGGAGGCCGATGGTGAGCATGCCGCCGATGATCTTGTCGGACCACATGTATTCGCGGGCCTCCAGGATGCGGTAGCCGAGGCCGTCCGAGACGGCGATCATCTCGGCGACGATGACCACGATGAAGGCGGTGCCGATGCCGATGCGCATGCCGGCCAGCACGAACGGGCTCGCCGCCGGCAGGATCACCCGGCGGAACATCGTCCACGACCCCGCCCCGAGGTTGCGCGCGGCGCGGATGTAGATGGAATCGACCTGCCGCACCCCCGCGATGGTGTTGACCAGCACGGGAAAGAAGGTGCCCAGCGCAATGAGGAACAGGGCCGGCGGGTTGCCGAGGCCGAACCAGACAATGGCCAGGGGAATGTAGGCGATGGGCGGGATCGGCCGCAGGATCTCGAGCAAGGGGTTGAACAGGGAGAACAGCCGGTCGCTGGTGCCGAGCAGGAGCCCGACGGGCACGGCGAGGCCGGCGCCGATGCAGAAGCCCGTGAGCACCCGGGCCAGACTCGCCACGGCGTCGTGGGGCATCTCGCCGGAGAACAGCCAGGAGAGGTAGCTCTCCTGCGCCGGATCGTGGGGCAGGGCCGGGACCATGCCGGACAGCCATTTCACCGCCACGGAGCTCGGTGGCGGCAGCACCACGGCGGAGAAGACGCCGAGCCGGCTCAGGACCTCCCACAGGACGAGGAGCAGGACGGGGACGATGGCGCCGCGCAGCCGGTGCATGGCGGCCTCAGCGGGACACGAGTTCGGCTTTGGCCTTCTCGAGCAGGTCGGTCTTCACCCACTCGGCGTCGGATTTCGGCGGATTGACCATCTTGCCGAGGCCGTACTTCATCATGGTGTCGGTGGTGATCTGCATGTGGCCGGCGGGCACGTCGTAGGTGTACTTGGCATTCGCCATGCCATCGCGAAAATCCTGGGCCGTGAGCTGGCCCTTGAACACCGTCTCGCGGACGTATTTCTCGGCGAGCGCCGGATCGTCGATGAAGGCCTTGGTGGCGGCAACGAACAGCTTGAGGACGCGGCCGGCGACCTCGGGGCGCTCGTTGTACATCTTCTCGGTCATCACCAGGGGGCGCACGGGCCGGCCGATGGGGGTGTCGTAGGGTTTCACCACTTCCGTGGCGTAGCCGGCGCTGATGGCCTGGGTCGATTGCGGCTCGCTCTGGCAGATGACGTCGACGTATTTCTGCGCCAGCGCCTGGTTCAGGTCGGCGTAGTTGTTGAAGTAGATCAGCTGGACGTCCTTGCCGGGGCGCTCGCCCCAGGTCATCCCGTGCTTGTCGAGTTCGGCGAGCAGCATCAGGTCCTGGGTGCCGCCGCGGACGGAGGCGACCTTGAGGCCCTTCACGTCCTTCAGGGTTTTCACCGCGTCGAGGTCCGGCCGCTTGAGGATGCGGACGCCGCCGTCGGCGAAGCCCGCCACCACGTAGAGCTTCACCCCGTTGCCGCGGGCCGCCACCGCCCCGTCGGCGCCCGACGCCGAGATGTCGATCTGGTCCACGGCCATGGCCGGGTAGATGTCGGCGCCCTTGGCGAAGACGCGCTCGTCGATCTTCAGGCCGAATTTCGGCGCGAGCTCCTTCATGTAGGAGACGGCGCCGTAATGGGCGAACTTGAGATTGCCGAGGCGCACGACGTCGTCGGCCCGGGCCGGCGCGGCGGCGAAGGCGGCCAGGACCAGCAGGGCGGCCCGCGCCGCCGCATTGCGCATGAACATCGGTTTCCTCCGCGTCGCGGGTCGTTCTCGCCCGCATCCGGTCCTTCAACGGACCGTGATGGATTGAATAAGGCGTGCCGACCGCCGAAAGTAAAGCGGCGGGAGGCGACGGATTGGCCGAGCTCTGTACGGATGACACCGGCCCCGTGGCCGTGATCGGCTGCGGCACCCTCGGGGCGAGCTGGGCGGCCCTGTTCCTCGCCCACGGCCTCGACGTGGCGGCCCACGATCCGGCCCCGGATTTCGTGGATCGCCTCGGGCCGGCGGTGGCCCGCGCCCGCGAACAACTCGCCGAACTCGGGCTGACGGGCGACGGCCGCCTCACGCACCATGCCCGCCTGGCCGACGCGGTTTCGGGCGCCCGCTTCGTGCAGGAGAACGCCCCCGAGGACGAGGGCGTGAAGCGCGCCGTCCTGGCGGAGATCGACGGCCATGCGGCGCCGGGCATCCTCGTCGCGTCGAGCACCTCGGCGATGCTGCGCAGCGCCCTCGTGGCCGATTGCGCGACGCCGGAGCGGGTGATCGTCGCCCACCCGTTCCACCCGCCCCACCTCGTGCCCCTGGTGGAGATCGTGGCCGGGGACGATGCCGTCGCGGCCCGGGCGGCGGCGTTCTACGCCGGCCTCGGGCGCCGCCCGGTGATCCTGCGCCGCGAGATGCCGGGCCACATCGCCAACCGCCTCGCCTCGGCCCTCTACCGCGAGGCGGTGCACCTCGTGGCCGAGGGGGTGGCGAGCGTCGCCGACATCGACGCCGCCCTGTGCAACGGGCCGGGCCTGCGCTGGGCCGCCATGGGGCCGCACATGACCTACCACCTCGGCGGCGGCGCCGGCGGCATCCGGCACTACCTCGACCATCTCGGGGCGAGCCAGGAGCGGCGCTGGGCGAGCCTCGGAACCCCCGGCCTCGACGCGGCCGTGAAGGCCCGCATCGTCGCGGGCGTCGAGGCGGAGGCCGCCGGCCGGACGCTGCCGGAGCTGGAGGCCCGCCGCGACCGGGCCCTGCTGGAGATCCTGAAGGCGCGCATCGAGGTGGCGGGCGACGCGTCCTGAGGGAGCGGTCCCCGCCCGTGGCGTCGGTGACGGGGGATCGGGAGACGGGCCGGCTCCGGACATGACGGGCGAGGGCGGCCGGTCCTGACCCCATCGCCGGTGCGGCACCGAGGGGGCCTCGTCCCCGCCGCGGGCGACCGCGCCCCCACGGACCGGGCTTCCCGCCCCCATGCCGCCTACGGCATCCACCCATCTCGCGGGCAGCGCAGGTCCCCTCTCCTTCCAGGAGAGGGGGCACCCGTGGGCCTCACGCCCGCATCCGGATGCCGTCGGGGGCCCTGCCGCTGCACGGAATCGGCCCATTCGCAGTTGTGTGGATCCGGTCGCCCATGCCGCAGGGGGGGCGATCGAAATTCAGTCGGCGTCGGACAAACACGCGCCATCGATTGTCGCTGGACTGTCATCCGTCGCGCCTATGGCGTCGATCATCAATATTGACCGATGTGGCCGGCCGGTGACGACAGATAAAACAGACGTGTCTTCGTTCGCGTATTTGAAAAGCGTTCGAAGGATCAGTCGATCTCCGTCCGCGGTTTCGGTCGCCGCCCTGATGATCGCGGCGTTCGGCGTCGGTGAAAGCCACGCCCAGCAGGCCATCATGGAAGGGGGCGCGAATCTGCTCACCAACTTGAATCGACTGCCCGGCACGGCGGCGGGACGCGCGGCGCTCGACGTGAACCTCGAGACGACGTTTCAGATTCAGAACAATGCCACGCAGGAGCGGCGCAATCAGGCGATGCGCGATACCATCGGCGGCCCTGCGAACGCGGCCGCCTATGCCGAAGGAGGATTGGGCACCAGCCTGTTCAAGGCCTTCTCGGTCGGCAACAAGGAATTCCCCAGCTCTGCCTTCACGGAAGTGCCGAGCTGGAATCAACTGTTCGGTTCGATCAACACGTTGAGTGCGAACACCAGCGGTCAGCATCGCCTGCTGATCGGACAGGGCTTCGCCGCCGGCCGGGCCTGGACCGGCGCCGGCACCTCCGCCAACACGCTCGGCACGCCGTTCACGGCCAGACTCGCGCTCCCCGCGGACGGTATCCTGAACCCTTACGATCGCTACTATGTCCCGGAGCAGCCGAACAGCGCCGGCCCGGGCGGCACCAGCGAGAACACCCGTCCGTACTTCACGCGACCCGGCCGGTACGTCAACTTTTCCGCGGTCGACTACTTCGGCGTGACGAAGGACAATCTGACCGCCAACATTCTTCCCGGCAAGAACAGCATCTCGTTTCCGAGCGGTCACTCGTCCGGCGGATGGAGCGGCGCCTTGACCCTGGCGATGATGTTTCCGGAACGCTGGCAGCAGCAGGTGATGCGCGGCGCGGAATACAGCGCCAGCCGCGTCGTGCTCGGCGTGCACTATCCGCTCGACTCCATCGGCGGCCGCATCCTCGCGACCTGGAACCTCGTGCAGATTCTCAACAACAATCCCGACTTCACCAACCTCAATCTGCTGGATCAACGCGGCGTTCCCCTGCCGCAGCCGTCGACGGGCGATTACCAGGCGCTGTTCAACCAGGCCTTCACCGATCTGCGCGCGTCGGTGGCGCAGGCCTGCGGCATGAGCATCACGGCCTGCATCGCCGCCGGCGCGCCCGACCGCTTCAGCGACAACGCCAAGAACAAGGCCGCCTACACCTACTATCTCACCTACGGCCTGCCGTCGGTGGGACCGACCGACCTCGCGCCGGTCGTTCCCGTCGGGGCCGAGGTGCTGTTGCAGACCCGGTTCCCGTACCTCACCGCGGCGCAGCGGCGGGAGGTCCTGGCCACCACCGAAATCGCGTCGGGCTCGGCCCTCGACGACGGCTCCGGCTATGCGCGCCTCAACCTCTACGCGGCGGGCGACGGCTACGGCGCCTTCCATTCGCAGGTCGCCGTCACGATGAACGGGGCGCTCGGCGGCTTCAACGCCGCCGATTCCTGGAACAACGACATTTCCGGTTCCGGCGGCCTGAACCCTCGGCGGCAGCGGCGTCCTGACCCTGAGCGGCCGGAACACCTATACGGGACCCACCATCGTCGATGGCGGCGCCCTCGAAATCGCCGGGTCGATCGTGTCGGCGGCCACGGTGAAGGCCGGCGGCATCCTCACCGGTGCGGGGTCCATGGGAGACGTCACGGTGAAGGCCGGCGGCACCCTGGCGCCGGGCGCCCTCGCGTCGATGGGGACGCTCGCCGTCAACGGAACGCTGACGGCCCAGGCGGGCTCGCAGTACTCGGTCCGGACCACGGCAACGACGAGCGACAGCACCCGCGTGGCGGGCGCGGCCCACCTCGACGGCGGCACCGTGGTCGTCGCGGCGTCACCGGCGGCCTTCACCCTCGGCACCCGCTACACCATCCTGACCGCCACCGGCGGCGTGACCGGACGGTTCTCCGGCGTCACCGGCACCGCGCCGATCGCGCCCTTCATCGGCCTCGTCGATCGCTACGACGCCAACGCCGTCTATCTCGATGTCGCGGCCTCGTTCGCGACGGCGGCCGTCACCCGCAATCAACGGGCCACGGCGGCCGGCCTCGACGGCCTCCCCGCCGGCAACGCGCTGTTCGCCGCCGCCGCCCATCTGCCGAACGCCGCCACGGCGCAATCCGCCTTCGATCGGCTGTCCGGCGACCTGCACGGATCGCTGCAGACCCAGATGATCGACGACAGCCGCTTCGCCCGCAACGCCGGCATCGATCGCATCCGGAGCGCATCCGGTGCGGTCGGCGGGTCCCGTGCGCCGGTCCTCGCCTATGCCGGCCCGAGCGCGGCCCTGCCCTACGCGGGCAACGCGACCGGGACGCACGGCTTCGTCGCGGCCCCCGCGACGACGGAGCGGCTGGCGATCTGGACCCAGGCCCTCGGCGACTGGAGCCGGCGCGACGCCGACGGCAACGCGTCCGGCCTGACGCGCACCGGCGGCGGGTTCCTCATCGGCGCCGATCACGCCGTCCTCGACGGCCGCGCGCGCCTCGGCGTGATGGGCGGCGTCGGCCGCTCGACCTACAGCGCTCCGGCATCGTCCGGCTGGAGCGACGATTACAGCCTCGGCGCCTATGGCGGCGCGCAGCTCGGCGCCCTCGGCCTTCGGGCCGGCACGGCGGTGACGTTTCACGACCTCCGCACCAGGCGAAACGTGACCCTTCCGGGCTTCGCCGACATCCTGACGGGCAGCTATTCCGCCACGACGGCCCAGGTCTACGGTCAGGTCGGTTACGGGATGACCGTCGGCCGTGTCGGCCTCGAGCCCTTCGCCGATCTCGCCTATGTCAGCCAGTCGACGGACCGCTTGGCCGAATCCGGCGGCCTCGCGGCCCTGACCATGGCGGGCAGGACCACGGGCGTCACGTTTTCGACCCTCGGCCTGCATGCGTCGACGGACGTGACCCTGAACGCGATGGCCGTCTCCCTGCGCGGCACGCTCGGCTGGCGCCACGCCTTCGACGACACGGCCGCGGCGACCCGCGTCGCCTTCACCGGCGGGACGCCGTTCACGAGTTCGGGCATCCCGATCGCCGCCGATGCGGTGGTGTTCGACGCGGGGCTCGATCTGGCGGTCGGCCCGTCGGCGAGCCTCGGCCTGACCTACGGCGCCCAATTCGCCGAGACGGCGCGGAGCCAGACGGCGAAGCTGAACTTTACGCAACGGTTCTGAGCAACGGTTCTGAGGACGACGTGCGAGGCGCTGTCCCGGAGCGCCCCGGGCGGTGGTTGCCGCAGGGGCGATGGCCGGGCGGGGTGCGACAGCCCCGCCTTGGCGGCGTCCGCCCTGCCATAAGTCCCCGACGAGACCGGGGCGATCGCAGCTGGCGGTCGCGGTCTGAAAGCCGCTGCGGAAGGGGGCTGTCGAAGAAGCCCCCCGTGCGCAGCCCCTCGCCCCGCTTGGCGGGGGCTACGGGATTCACACATCTCAAGGGCAGCGCGGGTCCCCTCTCCTGGAAGGCTCTCGCGGGCAGCGCAGGTCCCCTCTTCTGGAAGGAGAGGGACAGGGTGAGGTGTGTGACCTATTCGGAGATGTCCCACACCTCACCCCAACCCTCTCCTTCCAGGAGAGGGAGCTCCGGTGCGCCTCCCGCCCGCGTCCGGATGCCTGCCGCTGCATGGAATCGGCCCATTCGCAGTTGTGTGAATCCAGTAGGCAGGCGCGGAGAGGGGGATGCGCACGGGCGCTCCGCGCGACGGTTCAAGCGCAAATGCAAGCGCAACCGGCCATCGCGATCGCCCTGCCGTCCAGCGGAGGGGGCCCGTGGCCCGCGATATCGGCCACGGGTCCGAACGCGGAAACCCCTCCATACCCGGAGCGCCCGGCGCTTCGGGCGCGCGCGATCCACGAAAAAAGCCCCCTCCGGGGGGAGGGGGCTCGATCGGGCTGGGACGAGGGCGGCGATCAGAAGGTGATGCCGGTCTCGACCATGTAGCGCTCCTGGGAGGTCTTGGTGCCGGTGCGGCCGAAGCCGAGGCCGGGGGTGATGTCGTAGAGCTGCACCGTCGAGAACTCGCCGCGGACGAAGTAGCGGTCGAAGGTGAAGGTCGGGGTCACGGTGAAGGAGAGCGCCGAGCTGCCCGGCCCGTAGAGGACGGACGTGGTCGGCCGGAACGGGTTCACGGCGCTGCCGCTCTGGGTGATGTACTCGAAGCGGCCGGCCAGGGCGAAGTTGTCGGTGAAGGCGTAGCTGGCCAGGATCGCGCCGCCGAAGGTCTCGGCGCCGGCGAGCCCGAGGACCGAATTGCGCTCGATGTTGGTGTACTGGACGTAGGGCGTCACGATGACGGGGCCGTCGGCGTAGGTGTAGTTGGCGCTGACGATGGAGCTGTTCTGCACGGCGAGCGGGGTGGCGAACTGGAAGCGCGGGTTCTGCAGGGCCGCGTTGTAGGTGTTGAAGTGCGTGCCGCCGTTGATGCCGACGGTGTTGGCGGCGTCGATCTTGTAGACGATGGCGCCCGTGACCCAGTTGATCTCGCCCGAGTAGAAGCCGTCCGTGGCGGCGAAGGACGCCGACCACGGGCCGTCGCTGTAGTTCACCTGAACGCCCTGGTTGATCACGTTCTCCTGGTTGAACAGCAGGCCGCGGGAGATGTTCAGGTTCTGGTAGGTGAAGGGCAGCTCCGAGCCGATGAGGGTCGGCATGCGGCCGCCCTGGACCGACCAGTTGTCGTTGAACACGTACTTGCCGAAGACGATGGGGATCGGCGAGTAGAGCAGGTCGGTCTGGTCGAAGGTGCCGAGGATCGGCAGGCCGAGGCCCGGGATCGTGTAGGCGCCGAACGCGGCGTAGAACTGGAACGCGCCGTCGGCCTTCTGGATGGTGCCCATGAGGTTCGAGAAGTCGACGCGGGCGGCGCGGTCGCTGGCGATCTGGGGCACGGCCGAGAACGCGAACTGGTTGGTCTGGGTATAGGCGTAGCCGGTCAGGGCGCCGCCGAAGTAGATGTCGCCGATGCCGCCGATGGTGAGGCAGGCCGGGTTGGGGTTCTGCTTGATGATGCCGCCGTAGGACGGGAAGGTGATTTCCGCCTTGCACGATGCCGGGGGCGCGGGGATCGGCGCCTTCACCGACAGGTCGGCGGCCTGGAGATAGGTCGACGACAGGAGGAGGGTCGTCAGTCCGATGAGCGCGCTGCGGCGGGCCATATCAAGTCTCGTGCTGTTCGTGGGTTCCGGTTGACTGAAGGGTCTCAAAGAATGCCGCCGGCGCCAAAGTCATCCTTTATGCAGTTGCCCATTGTTTAAGCAAAACCCGGGTTCGTGAGGGACTTGCGGCCTTCGTGTGGCATTCCGGGAACACTTGTGTGGCGGATCCGTCGAAAGGCTAACAAGCGCTTAACGACGGGGCGCCGGCCGATTGACGGCGCGGTTTTCGTGGGAATCGGGACCGCGGCGCAACGATCGGACCCGGCCGCGCATGCTATGCCGGCCCGGCACCCTCCGCCTGGTCCCGGGACACCGAGCCGCCATGAACGCCGTCAGCATCATCGCCCCGGTCTTCGGAATCATCGTGATCGGCTGGGGCGCGGCCCTCGCCGGCCTCCTGTCCGAGCGGGTCAGCGACGGCCTGTCGGAATACGTCTTCGCCATCGCGGTGCCGGCGCTCATCATCGGCACCCTCACCCGGCCGGGGCTCACCGGCGAGGTGACGTGGTCGTACTGGATCGCGTATTTCGGCGGAGCCGGATTGTCCTGGCTCGCCGGCTCCCTCATCGCCACCCGGCGCAAGGGCATCGGCCGCCAGGGCGCCGTGCTGCACGGCTTCGCCGCGAGCCAGTCCAACACCATCTTCGTCGGCGTGCCGACCATCCTGCAGGCCTACGGCGAGGAGGGCGCGTTCCCCCTGTTCCTGCTGCTCGCCGTGCATCTTCCCCTGATGATGGGCTGCGCCACCTTCCTCATCGAGGCCGAGGGCGACCGCACCCTGGTCCAGCGCCTGCGCGGCCTCGGCCTCGTCCTCGTCAAGAACCCGATCTTCGTGGCCCTCGGCCTCGGCATGGCCCTGCGCCTCGGCGGCGTGGTGCCGACGGGAATCGCCCGCTCCCTCATCGACGGGTTCGGCTCCACCGCCTCCACCTGCGCCCTCGTGGCCCTCGGCGCCGGCCTGACCCGCTACAAGGTGCTGTTCGACCTGCCCGGCGCCCTGGTGATCGCGGGCTTGAAGCTCGTGGTGCATCCCCTCGCCGTGTGGCTGCTCGCCACCAGGCTGTTCTCCATGCCGCCCGCCTATGCCGGCGTCGCCACCCTGTTCGCGGCGATGCCGGTGGGCATCAACGCCTACCTGCTCGCCGTGCGCTACAAGGCCGAGACCGGGCTGGTGGCGGCCTCCGTCCTCGTCTCGACCCTGCTGGCGCCCATCACCACCGTGCTCTGGCTCACGCTTCTCGGGCGGGCCTGAGCGGCTGGACGGCGCGCCCGCTTCGGGTCCATGATTCGTCCCGAACGGCCGGCGCGACCGGCCGAGCGAGAGCATTTTCAAGCGAGGTGGACACCGGCTCGCGTGACGGAAATGCGACCCTGGAAGAGCCGAGGACACGCCCATGAACGCTCCCCTGCGCGCGGCCGGATTCGTCTGGGACGATCCCTTCCTCCTCGACGACCAGCTGACGCCGGACGAGCGCGCCATCCGCGACACGGCCGAGACCTTCGCGCAGGAGCGTCTGCTGCCCGGCATCGTCGCGGCCTACGCGGAAGAGAAGACCGACCCCGACCTGTTCCGGGCCATGGGCAGCGTCGGCCTCCTCGGCCTGACCCTGCCGGAGGAATACGGCTGCGCCGCCGCGTCCTACGTCGCCTACGGCCTCGTGGCCCGGGCGGTGGAGCGGGTCGATTCCGGCTACCGTTCGATGATGAGCGTGCAATCCTCCCTCGTCATGTACCCGATCCACGCCTACGGCTCGGAGGCGCAGCGCCAGAGATACCTGCCGAAGCTGGCCTCGGGCGAATGGATCGGCTGCTTCGGCCTCACCGAACCCGACGCCGGCTCGGACCCCGCCGGCATGACGACGCGGGCGGAGGCCATCGCCGGCGGCTACCGGATCACCGGGGCCAAGATGTGGATCTCCAACGCCCCCTTCGCCGACGTCTTCGTGATCTGGGCCAAATCCGACCGGCATGACGGCGCCATCCGGGGCTTCGTCCTGGAGCGCGGCCTGGCCGGGCTCTCGACCCCGACGCTGCACGGCAAGCTCAGCCTGCGCGCCTCCACCACGGGCGAGATCGTGATGGCGGGCGTCGAGGTGGGGGAGGACGCGCTGCTCCCCGACGTCTCGGGCCTGAAGGGGCCGTTCGGCTGCCTCAACCGGGCGCGCTACGGCATCTCCTGGGGGGTGATGGGGGCGGCCGAGGATTGCTGGCACCGGGCGCGGGGCTACACCCTGGAGCGCCGTCAGTTCGGCCGGCCGCTCGCCCAGACCCAGCTCGTCCAGAAGAAGCTCGCCGACATGCAGACGGAGATCGCCCTCGGGCTCCAGGCCTCCCTGCGGGTCGGGCGCCTCATGGACGAGGGCCTGATGGCGCCGGAGATGATCTCCCTGATCAAGCGCAACAATTGCGGCAAGGCCCTCGACATCGCCCGCACCGCCCGCGACATGCACGGCGGCAACGGCATCATGGGCGAGTACCACGTCATGCGCCACGCCCAGAACCTCGAGACGGTCAACACCTACGAGGGCACCCACGACGTCCACGCCCTGATCCTGGGCCGGGCGCAGACGGGGCTGCAGGCGTTTTTTTAGGGGGGCCTATCGCCCGGAGGCCGGCTTCGGCGGGCGGCCCCGGCGGATCAGGGTGGTGCCGACGTAGTGATCGGCCCGTTCCATCATCGCGTCGGTCAGCTTGGGAAGTTCTTCGTACTCCTCCGGCTGGATCACGTGGGCATCGACCCTGGCGAAATCGGTTTCGCCAATGGCGTCGGCGGAGAACGGGGATTTTTTGGGTTCGCTTGCGAACATCGGTCTTTCTCCAAGAGAGTGAGGCTGACCGTCCGTAGCCTGACCCCCTCGTTCATGGATTTGCGCGCGTCGCAGGGGGGGGATCAGAGAACGCTCGCAAACAGAAGGGAATGAACGCTTCGATCATTCCTTGGGGTCAGGTTCCTTTTCCGTCGGGCGTTTTACGCCACCTGACAATCTATGGAACAAAATCTCCAGAAATCTCACGATCCAAGGAACTTCGAGCCAATTTGCGAGTGATGTAAGGCCGGCTAAAATCAGACACGTGATCAGGCCGAATGCGAAATTACTGTCGAGATACTTGTATAAAAATACTTCAAGAAAAATCGAGAGCGAGAAAACCCAGAAAAACCGTTCGATACGTCGCTCGGTTTTTTCATTCTGAAGCTGTGCTTCGAGCGCAGCGGACGAGATCGAGGCGGGGCCTCTATCTCTTTTCGAGAAAATTACACTAGTGCTCTGTGAGGGTTCCGCCCCCGATGCGGTCGGCGTACTCTCGGGTGATGTCGCGGTCGGGGATTTCGATCCCTCTGATTCCTGGGACATAGTATTTCGCCCAAGCTCCGCCATCCCAATGGGTAATCTCGACGAGATCGCCCGCCCTCTTCGGCAGAAGTTCCTGGCAAATTTCTACCAGGAACTTATGGCGATCATCGGTCTCGTCAAAAACTCTTGCATCGAAAAACACATCGCTGATCGGGTTCGACCCGAACATGCGGACCTTCCGATAGACGGAAGGCTCGACGGGACCATAGTCCCATGCTTCGAAGAAGCCGTCAAAAAGCTTCTTGCCTTCATGACGGCCCATATAGGTCATTTGAGCGAGGTACAGAAGCTTTTGAAGCTGGAGATTGGTCACGCTCCAGCCGCCTCGCTCGCATATGAACTTGCAAACAGACTCTGTCCGTGCGGCCATTGTCTTTAAAGCCGGTATGGCGGTGTCGCGCCCTACACGGCTCCTCCTCTTCCGAGGCCAATGCGGCGCTTCGCCACTCGGCCCATGTCAACCGCGATCATATCGCTATGAGCGCATGTTCCCGCAATGTTCCATTGTAAGAGACAATGTGACGCGTTTCAAGCCGTCTCTGCGTAGATTTCAGAAATCGCTCCCTCAACGGGTAAACCCGAACTTGCAGTAGGGAATATCAAGTATTCAATCATAAAATACAGAACGATTTATAGATATCAAAAATCTATTAGGTATAAGTCTAGTCTATATCTCCGATGTGTTAGCATGTTCGGCGGCTATTTCAGCGGATTGTGCTGCCTGCACGGGTATCGCCATCAGGAGTCCACGGAGAAGGGATCGGCCGGCACAAGCGCCACCGCGGCGCGGCGGCGGGCGGCCCGCTCGCCGGCCTCGGCGCCGCATTTGGCCACGTGGACCACGCGGTTGACCACCTGGAGGTTGGGTGCGCCCCAGTAGCCCAGCAGTTCCGGCCAGGGCGCGTCGCGGTGCTCGCGCCAGACCCGGTAGAGCGGCACCCGGTGGTCGACCTCGGCGGTCTTGAACAGGCGCTTGCCGGATTCCGTGCAGCGGTGGCGCTGGTGGCGTTTGAGCACCGTCACCTGCTCGGCCGGCGCGCACCACAGCTTCCACGCGGTGACGCAGGCCGAATGCCAGGCGGCGTTCTTGTTCGGCTGCCCCGCCCCCCACAGGTCCTTGTGCCAGCCGAAGCGGAACACCGGCTGGCCGCACAGGCAGCAATGGCCGCGGCCGCGGCCATGGGCCGGCTCGCGGTAGGGCGAGGGCGGCAGGCGGAAGCTCGCGGCGAGGCCCGGTTCGGTGCCGAGGCGCCAGGTCCAGCCCGCGGGCGCGCCGGAGCGGGCGGCGAGCGCCCGGGCGAGGCGGTCGGCCCGCAGGATGTGGGCGCGCCAGTAGCTCTCGACGGCGAGGCGCGGCGTCGGCGGCAGCAGGGGCCGCGACAGGGCGTGCTGCAGCACCGGGGCGGGGAAGATCGCCGGCAGCGCCCGGTCGAGGCGGGCCCGGGACCGCGCGTTGCGGGTGTCGCGCCAGGATGATCCGGGGCTCGTCGATCCCTCGCTCACGGATGGGCGGCGGGGGCCGGGGCCACGGGGGCGGCCGGCCGGCCCGCGATGGCGTCGGACAGGAGGTGAAGGCGGCGGGCGAGGTCCGTGACCTCGTTGAGGGCGATGGATTTCTCGCCGTTCTTGACCGCCCGGGTGATGTCGCTGAGCTGCAGCTTGGCGATGCGCGTCAGTTCGGCGGCGAGCTGGTCTCTCGTCATCGTGGGGTCTCGGCCTTCGTGGGAGGGGTCTCTTGGCGTAAGCCGGAACGGTTACCGAGCCGTTCACCTTCCGTCCACCGGCGGGGGGATGCGGCTTCGGGTCCGCCCTGGGGCGGCCCCGGACGTCGCCGCCGACCTCCCCCCGAAGCCTACGGCATTCACACATCTCGCGGGCAGCGCGGGTCCCCTCTCCTGGAAGGAGAGGGACAGGGTGAGGTGTGCGAACTGTCCGAATAGGTCCCACACCTCACCCCAACCCTCTCCTTTCAGGAGAGGGAGCCCCGGTGCGCCTCCCGCATGCATTCGGATGCCTGTCGCTGCATGGAATCGGCCCATTCGCAGTTGTGTGAATCCGGTAGCCTTCCAGGAGCGGGAGCACCCTTGGGCCTCACGCCCGCCTCCGGATGCCGTCAGGTGCCCTGTCTCCGCACGCGATCGGCGCGTTCGCATTTGTGTGAATCCAGTAGCCCCGCAAGCGGAGGGAAGCCGGTGACGCTCCGGCCTCCGCGAGGCGGCGCTGGTCTTCAAAAATGTCTCGCTTTGTCTTTGACTCGTCGCTGTGTTTCGGCACGAGACAAGTCTAGCGAAACAAGTCTAGACTGCATTCCGTCCCGTCATGGCCGGTCGATCTGACGGGTCGGCCCGAGCGGAGAAGACGATCCCATGCCGCGGTCTCGATGGAAAGGGGGCCTCGCCCCCGCCTGTGTTCTCTTCGCCTGGGCGATGGTCGGGCCCGGAGCGGCCATGGGCCAGACGCTCACGGGCCAGACGCTCACGCGGGCACAGGTGGCGGCGCGGCTGCCGGCCCTGGAGGCGCTGGCGCGGGGCGCCGTCGACGCCGGTGCGGTGCCGGGCCTCGCCATCGCCGTCGTCTTCGGCGACGAGACCCTGTGGCTGAAGGGGTTCGGCCGCCGGGAGGCCGGACGGCCCGACGCCGTCGACGCCGATACGGTGTTCCAGATCGCCTCCCTGTCGAAGCCGGTCACCGCGACGGTGGTGGCGGCCCTCGTGGGCCGGGGCGTCGTCGGCTGGGAGTCCCGCATCGCCGATCTCGACCCCGGCTTCCGGCTCCTCGAGCCCTATCCGACGGCCGAGGTCACCGTGCGCGACCTGCTCAACCATCGCAGCGGGCTTCCGGGCCATGCCGGGGACGACCTCGAGGGGATCGGCTACGGCCGCGACGCCATCCTCCACCGGCTGCGCCTGGTGCCCCCGTCCTCGAGCTTCCGGGCGGGCTATGCCTACAGCAATTTCGGCTTCACCGCGGGCGCCGTCGCGGCCGCGAAGCCCACCGGCCAATCCTGGGACGCGGTGGCCCGGGACACGCTCTTCGGACCCCTGGGGATGCGGTCCACGGGCACGACGCAGGCGGAGTTCCTGACGCGGGCCAATCGCGCCGCCCTGCATGTCAGGGCCGGGGGACCCGCCGAGCCCTGGGCCGCCCGGGTCACGCGGGACCCCGACGCCCAGGCGCCGGCCGGCGGCGTCAGCTCGAACGTGCGCGACCTCGCCCAGTGGGTGCGCCTCGCGATCGGCAGCGGGATGGTGGCGGGCCGGCGGCACGTCGCGGCGGCGGCCCTCGCCGAGACGCACGCGCCGCTCACGGCCCGCGGCACCAATCCCGTCTCCGGGGCCGCGTCGTTCTACGGGCTCGGCTGGAACGTCGAATTCGGCCGCCATGGCCTCGTCTGGGGGCATGCCGGCGCCTTCAGCGCCGGCGCCCAGACCCTGGTCTCGATCCATCCGGCGTCGAGGCTCGGTGTCGTCGTCCTGACGAACGCGTTTCCCTCGGGCGTTCCGGAGGGCCTCGCCGACAGCTTCGCCGACCTCGTCTTCGACGGGGCCGTCGGCAAGGACTGGCTGAGGGCGTGGGGCGACGTCTACGGCAGCATGTTCGCGGCCGTCCCCGCGACCGCGGCGGCCCCCGGCAGCCCCGCCGACGCGCCGGCCGCCCTCGGGCCTTCGGCCTATGCCGGCGCCTACGCCAACGCCTATGTCGGCCGGGCCGTGGTGGCGGAGGCGAACGGGGGCCTGACCCTGTCGGTCGGCCCCGGCTTGGCGCGCACCTACCCCCTGCGCCACGCCGGGCGCGACGTGTTCCTGTATTTTCCGGACGCGGAGGCGCCCGACACGCCCGCGACCCTGCGGTTCGCCATCGGCGGCCAGGGCAGGGCCACCGCCATGACGGCGGAGTCCCTCGACGGCAGCGGCCTCGGCACCCTGGAGCGCGTGCCCGACTAGGACGCCGCCGCCTTTCGCGCGCGCTCCGTCAGGGCAGGGCGCCCGGCGTATCGGTCTCTCCCGCCCCCGGCCGGCCTGCCCGGTGGTGCAGCAGGTTGAGGATGAGCGCGGTCCAGCCGGTCTGGTGGGAGGCGCCCAGCCCCCGGCCGGTGTCGCCGTCGAAGAACTCGTGGAACAGGAGGGCGTCGTCCTCGCCGGGGGCGGCCGGGATCGGATCGCGCGTCCCGAAGATCGGCCGGCGCCCGTCGGAATCCTTGGCGAACAGGGCGATGAGCCGGTCCTCCAGGGCGTCGGCGATGGCCGCCAGGGTGAGGGAGGTCCCGGAGCCGGTGGGGTACTCGACGAGAAAGTCGTCGCCGTAATAGGCGTGGAAGCGGCGCAGGGCCTCGATGATGAGGTAGTTCATCGGCATCCACACCGGCCCGCGCCAGTTGGAATTGCCGCCGAACATGTTCGAGGTCGAGTCGGCCGGGTCGTAGCGGACGCTGAACGAGGCGCCGAACTCGTTGAGGGCGTAGGGCCTGTCGCGGTGCGCCTTCGACAGGGAGCGGATGCCGTGGTCCGACAGGAACTCGGCCTCGTCGAGCATGCGCCGCAGGAGCGCCTTCATGCGGTGGCCGCGCAGGAGCGACAGCAGCTTGCGGTCGCCGACCCCGCCCTCGGTCCAGCGCGAGACGAGGCAGGCGAGGTGCGGGCGGTTCTCCAGGACCCAGTTCATCCGCCGGGCGAAATCCGGCAGGCGCTGGAGTACGGAGGGCTCGATCACCTCGACGGCGAAGAGCGGCACGAGGCCGACGACGGAGCGCACCCGCAGGGGCAGCATGCCGCCGCCGGGGATGTCGACCTCGTCGTAGTAGAACTCGTCCTCCTCGTCCCACAGGCCGAAGCCCTCGCCGCCCATGTCGGTCATGGCCTCGGCGATGAGCAGGAAGTGCTCGAAGAACTTCGAGGCGGTGCTCTCGTAGACGTCGTTGTGGAGCGCGAGTTCGAGGGCGATGCGCATCATGTTCAGGGCGTACATCGCCATCCAGGCGGTGCCGTCGGCCTGGTGGATGCGGCCGAAGCCGGGGGGCGGGCGCGAGCGGTCGAACACCCCGACATTGTCGAGGCCGAGGAAGCCGCCCTGGAACACGTTGCGGCCGTCGGCGTCCTTGCGGTTGACCCACCAGGTGAAGTTGATGAGCAGCTTGTGGAACACGCCCTCCAGGAAGGCGATGTCGCCGCGTCCGCCGCGCCGGTCGCGGTCGATCTCGAACACCCGGTAGGTCGCCCAGGCATGGACCGGCGGGTTGGCGTCGCCGAACTCCCACTCGTAGGCCGGCAGCTGGCCGTTGGGGTGCATGTACCATTCGCGGGTGAGCAGCAGGAGCTGCTTCTTGGCGAAGTCCGGGTCGAGCAGCGCCAGGGGCAGGCAGTGGAAGGCGAGATCCCAGGCGGCGAACCAGGGATATTCCCAGGTGTCGGGCATGGACAGCACGTCGGCCCCGGCGAAGTGGCGCCAGTTGGTGTTGCGCCCGCCCTCGCCCGCGCGCTCGCGCGGCGGCGTCGGCTGCAGCGGGTCGCCCCGGAGCCACAGGCGGACATCGTAGGAATAGAGCTGCTTCGACCAGATCAGGCCGGCGGCGGCCTGGCGGAAGATCACCCGCGCATCCGCGTCGGCGATGCCGTCCTGCAGGCCGTCGTAGAAGGCGTTGGCCTCGGAGACCCGGCGGTGGAGGATGGCGCCCTCGGCGTCGACGGGGCGCGGGCGCTTACCCGCCGAGAGCCGGAGGGTGACGCGCTTGGCCTCGCCGGGTTCGAGGCGCAGGGCGTAGTGCAGGCCGAGCTTGGTCCCGCCGTCGCGGCGGATGGCCGATTCGTCGCCGTCGACGATGGCCGCGTGCAGGCCGTCCTTGAACGGGCCGGCGGCGTCGGGCTTCCAGCCGTGCAGGCGCAGATTGGTGTCGTTCTCGCAGAACAGCACGTCGGGCGCGCCGTCGAAGGCGAGGCGGTAGGGGCCGAGGCGCGGATGGGTGGCGAGGATGCCGCCGTCCGGTGCCATCTCCAGGCGGGGGCGCGCCGGGGCCGCATCCTCGCGCCACGACCAGGTGTTGCGGAACCACGCCTGCGGGACGAGGTGGAGGTCGGCGGCCTCGGGGCCGCGATTGACCGCCGTGATCACCGCGTGGACGTCGTCGATGTCCTCCTTGGCGTACTCCACCGTGACGTCGAAGAACCGCAGCCCGTCGAAGATCCCCGTGTCCTCGATCTCGTATTCGGGCTCGTCGCGGCCGCGGCGCCGGCCCTCCGCCACGAGGTGGTCGTAGGGATAGGGGCCGTGCGGGTAGCGGTAGAGGAACTTGAGGTAGGCGTGGCTCGGGACCGCGTCGAGGTAGTGGTAGACCTCCTTGACGTCCTCGCCGTGGTTGCCCTCCTCGTTGGTGAGCCCGAACAGGCGCTCCTTGAGGATGTGGTCGCGCCCGTTCCACAGGGCCAGCGACAGGCAGAGCTGCCCGCGCTCGTCGCAGATTCCGGCGAGGCCGTCCTCGCCCCAGCGATAGGCGCGGGAGCGCGCCTCGTCGTGCGGCAGGGAGCGCCAGGCGTTGCCGTCGCGGCTGTAATCCTCGCGCACGGTGCCCCATTGGCGCTCGGCGAGGTAGGGCCCCCACAGGGACCACGCCCGCTCGCCGCGGCCCTGCTCGGCCAGCCGCCGGCGCTCGGCCCAGTCGTCGAGCTCGCTCAACGGGTCGCCCCCGGACGGGGCCGGGCCGGACGGAGGCGGAGCGGGTGAGGGTCTGTCATGGGTCCCGGCGGGCTGCGGTGCGGTGGCCGGCGGGATGCACTATCGGCGCCAAGCCGGGCAGCCCTTCGGGACGCATGGCTTGCGGGCGTTCGGCTTCCCGGCGATCCGCCCGTCAGGCCGGCACATCGCCGGCGAAGGCGGCGAGCGGCGCCACGAGGATGCAGGCCACCCCCTCGCGCCGGTAGTCCAGGGACAGGCTGCCGCCGACCTGCGAGGCGAGGCCGCGCTCGATGAAGCGCGAGCCGAAGCCCTTGCGGGTGGGGGGCGCCACCGGCGGCCCGCCGACCTCGATCCAGGCGAGGCGCAGGCGCGGCTCGGCCCCATCGAGGATCTCCCAGGTCAGGTCGACATGCCCCGCCGCGTTGGACAGGGCGCCGTATTTCGCCGCGTTGGTGGCGAGTTCGTGCAGCATGAGGGCGAGGGACACGGCCCGGTCGGCGCCGATCTCGATCTCCGGCCCGGCGATCCGGAAGCGGTCGCGCCCGTCCTCGTGGACGTGGAGGGCGCCGCGCACCACGGGCTCGATCCGGGTGCTGGTGAGGGCCGCGCCCATGAGCAGGTCGTGGGCGCGGCCGAGGGCCACGAGGCGCCCGGCCAGGACGTCCTTGGCCTCGTCGACATGGGTGGCGTTGCGCAGGGTCTGGGTGGCGATGGACTGCACCATGGCGAGCAGATTGCGCATGCGGTGCGACAGCTCGTGGTTGACGAGATCCTGCTGCTCCTCGGCCTTGAGGCGGGCCAGGGCCGCGTAGGTCCGGTCGGCCACGCCGCGGGTGAACGCCACCTCCTCCACGCTCCAGATCCGGGGCTCGGCCGCGTGCACGAGGAGGAGGCCGACCAGGGTCCCGGCCTTCAGGAGCGGGACCTTGATCTGGCCGCGCACGCCGATGGCCCGGTAGGTCGCGGCATCCCCGGCGAGGCGCACCTCCGCCAGGGTGTCGGCGCAGACGAGAATCCGCCCGGTCCGCAGGCGTTCCATGGTGCCGGGCAGGGCCGCGAACGGGTAGGTGCCCGCGAGGCTCTCCACCCCCGGTGCGGTCCAGTCGCCCGCGATGGTGAGGGTCTCGCGATGGGCGTCGACGGCCGCGTAGGCGGCCCGCCCCGCCCCGAGGGTCCGCCCGAGGAGATCGGCCGCGATGGCGACGGCCGCGGCCGTGTCCGTCGCCGCGGCGAGGCGGTCGCCGAGGTCGAGGAGGGCCTCGATGCGGGCGCGGGCGGCGCGCTGGTCGGTGACGTCGGCGACGGTGCCGAACAGGGCGGTGATCCGGCCGGCGGGGTCGCGGGCGAACTCGGCCCGGCGTCCGATCCAGCGGATGGCGCCGTCGTCCGCCCGGCGGATGCGGTACGCGATCTCGGGTATGGCGGCGCCGGTGGCGCGCCGGGCGGCGTCCGAGCGCAGGTGGGAATCCTCGGGGAGGATCAGGCCCTCGATGACCGGGACGGGGTAGCTGCGCGCCGCGGGGAGACCGAACAGGCGGCAGAACTCGGCCGAGACGGCGACGGAATCCCCCCCGACATCGGCCTCGAAGGTGCCGATGCCGCCGGCCTGCTGGGCCCGCCGCGAGCGGGCGTCGCTCTCGCGCAGGGCGGCCTCGTCGTCCAGGCGCTCGCGGGCGACGGAGAGGAAGCGGGCCAGGGTCGCGAAGAAGGTCAGCACCTCGCCCTCGAAGGCCGGCGCGTCGCGGCGGGCGAACGAGATCACGCCCGTGAGCCCGCCCCGGCCGGTGATGGGGAAGCTCGCATAGGCGTCGAACCCGGCCGCGCGCGCGGCCCGGTGGCGCGGCGTCGCGTCGGCCTGGAGGTCGGACAGGACGAGGGGCCGCCCCGTCGCGGCGACGAGTCCGCAGAGTGGCCCGTCCAGGGAGGCTGGGTCGAGGGGCGCCCGTTCGAGGGCGGCCCGCGCCTCCGGCGCGACCCCGACCGCCTGAACCAGCACGAGGCTGGCCCGGTCCGGCGCCAGCGCCCAGGTCAGGCTTTCGTCGAACCCCAGGACCTCGGCGCCCTCCTGCAGGATCGGCAGGAGCTCGTGGGCGGGATCGGCCGCCGAGAGCAGGGCGGCGGAGGCCCGGCTCAGGAGGGCGAGGCGCTGTTCGTGGCGGCGCTCGGCGGTGCGGTCCTGCAGGATCTTGAGGAAGCCCCGGACGCTGTCGTCCTCGTGGCGCAGGGTCATCATCCGGCCCACCGCCCAGAACCGGCCGCCGTCGCGGCGCTGGTGCCAGCGCACGTCGGGGGACGACCCGTTGGCGAGGGCGACGCGCTCCTCCCGGTCGGGCACGCCGTCGCGCCGGTCCTCGGGCGTGAAGAAGGTGTCGAGGAGCCGGCCCCGGACCTCGTCGGCCGACCAGCCCATGATCTGCTCGGCGCCGGTGTTCCAGTCGGTGATCCGGCTCTCGGAATCCGCGGCGACGATGGCGAAGTCGATGGCGCTGTCGAAGATCGCCTTGTAGCGGCCCTCGGCCTCGCGCAGGGCCTGCCGGGTCTCGGCCTCGGCCACGTCGCCGAAGGCCGAGCCGGCGAGGCCGGCCAGCATCTGGGCCATCAGGATGTCGCGCGGGCCGAACGGGCCGCCGGCCTCCGAGCGGATCTCGAGGATGCCGACGGCGAGGCCGTGGCGCTGCACCGGGACCGCGAGCAGCGCCGGGGGCGGACGACCGGCCTCGGCCGCCGGCGCGCCGGTGGTGCCGACGACGAGGGTCTCGTCCGTGAAGGCCCGGCCCGACGGGCTGTCCGCGATGGGGGTGCGGCGGCCGGTCCACCCGGCCGCGTGACCGGCCCCCGTGCGGCAGACGAGATCGTCGCCGTCGCGGAGCGCGATGGCCGCACCGTCGGCCCGGTCGATGATCGACAGGGCGGCGTCGACCACGGCCCGGAACACCGTGTCGAGATCGGCGGTGGCGGAGGCGACCACCTGCTGGGCGGCGATCATCGCCTCCAGGCGCGCGGCGTCGGCCACCGCCTGGGCCTGCTCGCGCCGCTGGCCCGCCAGGGCCGCGTCGCGCTCGGCCAAAGCCCGGCGCAGGTCGAGCTGGCTCATCACCTGCTCGGCCAGGGCCGTGAGGGATTCGGTCTGCTGCGCCGTCAGCCCGTGCGGACGCGGGACCCCGTCGATGACGCACAGGGTTCCGAGGGTCTCGCCCTCGGGCGTGTTCAGGGGGACGCCCGCGTAGAACCGGATGCCCGGCGTTCCCGTCACCAGGGGGTTTTCGCGGGTCCGGGCGTCGAGGGTCAGGTCGGGGATGACGAGGGGGGTCCGGCGTCCCAGGGCATGGGCGCAGACGGATGCGTTCAGGCTCGTCTCGCACGGGCCGAACCCGGAGCGGGCCTTGAACCATTGCCGGTCGGCCGCCACCAGGCTGACGAGGGCCACGGGGGCGTCGCACAGGGCGCGGGCCAGGAGGACGATGTCGTCAAAACCCTTCTCGGGCGGCGTGTCGAGGATGCCGTGGGCCTCCAGGGCCGCGAGGCGGACCGGATCGGCGGCGGCGGGCGCCGCATCGCCCGCGGCAACGCCCACGGGAAGCGGGAGATTCCCGGTCATCGGCTCGCGCGCGGGGGCACGGCCGGAGCGCCGAGGCGCTGCGCGCGGGCAGCGGCCGGCACGCGGGGACGGGAGGATCTGGCCTGCATGATGCGCTCATAACACAAGCCGAAGCCGTCGGCGCCGTCGAAGGCGGTCCCGCACGGTGCTGCCCGTGGTCTTGCGCATGATCTTGCGATTTCGCCGCGCACCCGATCCTCGTGCTTGCCACAAGATTGCGCGCAATCTAGAACCGTTCCATGGAACGCCGCACCGCGATTCGGGTGGGGTGACCCCGCGTTTGCAGTCCCCTCGCATCGTCCCCCCGCAC
>NZ_VRUZ01000071.1:0-22733 GCF_008039485.1 Methylobacterium sp. WL69
GAAGCGGTTCCGCTCACGACCGAAATCGACGTACTGGGCATCGGCCTCGACGCCGACGACGAAGCCGGAGCCCGGGGTGAACTGGTAGTTGTAGCCGATCTGACCACCGCCGACGAAGCCGTCGTTGCTCTTGCCGTTGCTGAAGGCGATCGCCTGGCTGGTGCCCGGCAGAACGAGCGTGCTGGCGCCGTTGACGCCGATGACGGTGGGCGCGCTGTTGCTGGAGGCGTCGAAGCCGTAACCGGCGTTGAAACCGGCGTAGAAGCCCGTCCAGGTGAACACGGGAACCGGCACGAACACCGGCGGAGCGGCGCGACGCGGAAGGTCGGCGGCCGAGGCGGCGCCCACGAGGAGGGCGGCTGCGGTGCTGGCGAGGAAGAGCGTCTTGAACATCGGGGCGGCTGCCAGAAAAGTGAGGCGCACTCTCGGTGCGGTGTGATCTGGACTTAGCAAGGCTTGCCGTAACGCTCCTAGTGTATTTAGGCCACACCGAGACTAGATCGTGCGAACAGTGGATAAGACCGGATTTTTACTTTGCGTTTAGGTTTGATGTTTGAGCGATATCCGAAACGCGCCGCGGGCGCTTTTGTTCCCGAGATATGGTCGATTGCGTCGATGCCGGCGCGACGCGGCACTCCATCACGGTCCTGGACACCGAATGTCCCTCGCAAAACTCCCCCTGCACCGGCGTGCTCAGGGCGGGCGCCGGCAGCGAGCAGGCGTTTTGTGAGGCACTCCGAACCTCACCGGGGCGCGAACACCGTGATGTTGCTGTTGATCTGGTAGGCGGCGGCGGGCGGAGTGTTGACGAACCGCAGGCGAATGGGGCTCTCGCCGAGGATCGCTCCGAAAGCCGGCGTGACGGAGATCGGAAAGCATCGCGATAGGGCTTCGGCAGCGGCGTCCTCGTAGCGCTTGCGGGCATCTCCGTCGCCGTTCAACCGGCGGGCGGTGACGAGGGGCGGACCGCGCAGGGCGCCGGTCTTGTCGAGGCCGAAGCGGAACGCGATCAGCGACCCGTCCGTTTCAGGCGGCACCGACCAGCACGCGGTGAGGGCGGTGCGGAACTCGGCCCAGTTGTCGATGGGCGATGCGGGCTGAGCACGGGCCGCTGCGGACAAGGTCACGCACGCTCCGGCGAGAAGCGCCCGGACGAGGGGGCCGCGCGATGGCAGCCGGAGGATGCATCGGATTCGCATGCCCGGCATCCTATGCCCCGGTTCGCGCCCGTGTAAAATCGCGGACGCTTCGCCCTCAACGGCCCCGATCGAGCGGCGCGACGTCGGCCGGAATCCGTCTCGGGTCGCCGTAGAGGTCGTCGAGGGCGCCAAGCACCGCTTTGGTCCAGCGTCCGGTTCCGTCGTCGCTGGGATGGCCGCCGGCATACGTCTCGATCCAGAAGTCGATCTCCTCGTCGCCGAGATGGATCGTCCTGATCCGCTGGCGAAGGCTGATGAGGTCGGTGCGTGCGCGCAACTCGACTTCGTCCTCGCGCAAGTCGTCCCGCGCCTCCCGGACGGAGACGAGCTGTGTGGCCGAGGACAGGGTCGCGCGGTCGAAGGCCAGGACGGCGCCTTGCCTGGGAACGCTGCCCCGCCGGACATCCTGCGCCACCAGGGCGGGCGGCGCCTGCCGGTCCCATCGATCCTGCATCTCCTGAGCGACGACGCCAGCCAAGGCGCGGTTGCGGAAGAAGCGCAGGCTCGGCCGGTCGCCATCCCCGGTCGGGGCAACGGAGAGCCGATCGAGGACCCAGGCCTCGACCAGGGTCGGCACGATAAGGGGATGATGCAGCTGCATCCCGGACTCAGTCCCGCGTCCAGACCTGCCCGTGATACACGAACACGTCGGGCCGGCTCGCCAGGGCGGCGAGGCCCGACAGGGCCGGATCGTGGATGGCGATGACGCTGGTGGGGATCGCCTCCATCTGCGCCACGAAGGGCGGCTTGTGCTCGAAGGCCACGCGAAAACCGCCTTTGTGGAGCACATCGATGATCCGGGGGGCGATGCCGCCGCCGATATAGACCCCACCGGTGGCGAGGAAGGTCAGGGCGAGGTCGCCGCAGACCCGGCCGAGCAGCTTGGCGAAGAGCGCGAGAGCGGCGACGGCGTCCGGGTCGGCCCCGGCGAGACCGGCCTCGGTAACGGCGGCGGGATCGAGCTTCGGTCCGCCCTCACCCGTGCGCAGGCGGCGCAGGCCGGCATGCAGCCGCGACAGGCCGGGGCCCGAGAGCAGCGCCTCCACGGTGATCCGCCCCTCGATCCGCTCCAGATGCGGCCACAGGGCGTGCTCTTCGGCGTCGCTCGGGCCGAAATCCACGTGCCCGCTCTCCGTCGAGACGATGGCGAGGCGGTCCCCCACGGGCAGCAGGGCCGCCGCGCCGAACCCCGTGCCGGGGCCGAGGACGAGGCGCGCACCCTGATCACCCTTGATGCCGCCCTCCCGGTGCGGCCCCACCGGGGTCAGCTCGCCGGGGCTGATTTCGGCCGCCCCCGCCGCCACCGGCACGTAGTCGTTGACGATCACCGCCCGCGACAGGCCGAAATCACGGCCGATCCGCGCGCCCTCGATCACCCAATGGGCGTTGGTGAGCTGCACCGCGGGACCGTCGACCCGGGCGGCCACCGCCAGGATGGCCGAGCGTGGTGGGGGGCCGTCGCCCTTGGCCAGCGCCACCCGGATCGCCGCGCTCGGGTCGGCATGGCCGGCGGTCTCGACATGGGCGAGGAGGTTGGGCGACGCGCCGGCCTCTGGCACCAGGGCGAAGCGCGCGTTGGTGCCGCCGATATCGCCGACGAGGACCGGAAATTCGAACATGAACGCACCATCCGTCGAGGAAAGTCGGGTCTGCCGTCAGGCGGGCGGCAGGGCATCGGGGTCGATGGGCGCCCCGTCGGCCCAGGCATAGAGCAGCCGGCGCACCTCCTGCGGGGTCGAAAGCCGTCGCGCGGCGATGGTCTCGGCCGCGCCGATGCGGACGCTGACGCCGCCGGTCTCGTTGACGACCGCGAAGGCCTTCTCGTCGGTGAGGTCGTCGCCCAGGAAGATCGACCGGCGGCCGGCATAGGGCGGGGCGCGCCCGAATGCCCGGATGGCGTGCCCCTTGGTGGCCGAGGCCGGCACGATCTCGCCCACCGCCTTGCCGAGCTGGAGCCGGTAGGCTCCGCCGAGGGCGTCGGCGGTGATCCTGACCGCTGCCTCCGCGCGTGCCGCATCGGCCGGGGTGGCGAGGCGCCAGTGCACGGCCACCGACGCGCCCTTGTCCTCGATGAGCACGTCGTCGAGGCCGGCGACGGCCGCCGTCAGGCCGGCGACGCGGGCGCGCAGCTCCGGATGGTCCTCCGCCCCGCCGCCGCTCACCACGCCGTCGACCCGCCGCTCGACCCCGTGCAGGCCGGCGACATCGAAGCGGACCGGCGCCAGGAAGTCGTCGATCACCCCGATGGGCCGGCCGGTGACGATGGCGAGCGCCCCGCCGAGGCGAAGGCGCAGGCGCTCCAGGGCCCCGGGCAGCGCCGGGTCGACCCGGACCTCGTCGGGCCGGGGCGCGATCTCCACCAGGGTGCCGTCGAAGTCGAGGTAGAGGGCGAAGTCGGTCGGCTCGGTCACGCTGGGCGTCCCTCATCGGATTTCGCCCTGCGCTAGCATGACGCGCGCCAGGGGAAAACGGGGCGCGGCGCACGGCCGTGCCCTAACTCACGATCGCTATGCTTTCGCAGGAGCTTCGACGCGCATGTGGCCGACCCCGATCCCGCCCGGTCCCGACGAGGAGAGCGTCTGGGCCTATCCCCGCCCGCCCCGCCTGGAACGCGTCGCCCTGCGCCTGCGGGTGGTGTTCTCGGGGGAGACCATCGCCGACACCCTGTCGGGCTGGCGCGTCCTCGAGACCAGCCACCCGCCGACCTACTACTTCCCGCCCGCCGACGTGGCTTCCGGCGTGCTCGGCCCCCCGCGCCGGGCCGGCCTCTGCGAGTGGAAGGGCCGCGCCGTGCTCCACGACGTCTCGGTCGGCGGCCACCGCGCCGAGGGGGCGGCCTGGGCCTATCCCGACCCGACGCCGGATTTCCGCGCCATCGCCGGGTATTGCGCCTTCTACGCGGGACCGATGGATGCCTGCTTCGTCGGCGAGGTCCGCGCCACGCCGCAGCCCGGCGGGTTCTACGGCGGCTGGATCACGCCGGACCTCGTCGGCCCGTTCAAGGGTGGCCCCGGCTCCATGGGCTGGTGAGATGGGCTGGTGAGCCGGAACGGCTTTGCGTCCCCATCCCGCCCCGCTACATGCCGATGGACCACGAAGCGACGGAGTGGATGAGCATGCAGGGTGAGATCGACGCCGCGCCGCGGGCGGTGGGCCTGTGCCCGGACCGCCTGGGGCGCATCGACGGCTGGATGGAGCGCCTCGTCTCCGACGGGAAGCTCGCCGGCCTCTCGGTGATGATCGCACGCGCGGGCAAGACCGCGTATTTCCGCACCCACGGTCGCGCCGACATCGCCCGGGAAAAGCCGTTCGCCCCCGGCACCATCGCGCGCATCTACTCCATGACGAAGCCGCTGACCTCCGTGGCGGTGATGATGCTCTACGAGGAGGGCCGCTTCCAGCTCGACGACCCCATCACCCGCTTCCTGCCGGACTTCGCCGACATGCGGGTGCTCACGGGTGGCAATCGGGTGAAGTTCGACAGCGAGCCCGCCCGGCGCGCCATCACGATCCGCGACCTCCTCACGCACACCGCCGGCCTCACCTACGGCTTCATGGAGGCGACCCTCGTCGATGGCCTCTACCGCCAGAACGGCGTCGATTTCGGCGAGGCGCAGACCGACAGCCTCGCCACCGTGGTTGAGCGCCTCGCGCGCCAGCCCCTGCTGGCCCAGCCCGGCACCGAGTGGAACTACAGCGTCGCCACGGACGTCCTCGGCCACCTCGTCGCCGTGGTCTCGGGGCAGGACTTCGCGGATTTCATGCGGGAGCGCATCATCCGGCCGCTCGGCATGATCGACACGGACTTCTTCGTTCCACCTGAGAAGATCGAGCGGTTCGCGGCCAATTACAGCCTGTTTCGCGAGCGCAGCCTCAAGCTCTACGACGATTGCGTCGGCAGTCGGTTCGCGTCGCCCCCGGTGGTGGCCTCGGGCGGCGGCGGCCTCGTCTCCACGGCGGGGGACTACATGCGCTTCTGCCGCTTCCTGCTCGGACGCGGGGAACTCGACGGCGTGCGGCTCCTGGGGCGCAAGACCGTCGCGCTCATGCTCGCGAACCACCTCGACGGCGATCTTGCCGCCATGGGCCAGCCGCGCTTCTCCGAGACGGCCTACACGGGCATCGGCTTCGGCCTCGGCTTCTCTGTGATGCTCGATCCGGCCCGGGCGCAGATCGTCGGGACACCGGGCGAAGCCGCCTGGGGCGGGCTCGCCAGCACCGCGTTCTGGGTCGACCCGGCCGAGGACCTCGCGGTGGTTCTCCTGGCCCAGCTCATCCCGTCCTCGGCCCTGCCGATCCGGCGCGAATTGCGGGTGCTGACCTACGCGGCCCTGGTGGACTGATCCAGATCCGAAAAAGCCGGTTCCGCGGGGCGAAGCCGGCTCGAATCTGTCCGCCTGACCTTGTCGCCCGATCCGGACGACGCGAGAGCCTACTCCGCGGCGGGCGCCGCGGGCGCGGCGCCGGGGGCTGCGGCCGGCTTTGCTCCGGGCTTCGGAGCCGCGGCCTTGGGGGCCCATTCCGCATCGGACCGGGGTCCGCCCGGCTGGTTCGTCGCCGCCGTGAGCTGGCCCGGAACGACGTCGTTGACCTTGCTCCAGGTCTGCGATCCGCACAGGAAGCCGAGCATGCAGCCGCGCACAGACAGCTCGGTGGGCTGATCGGCCCACATGGTCACGTCGTAGAACTTGCCCTCGTCGGCATTGTAGATCTTGCCGGCGTAGCGCGCATCAGCATCCGGCTTCAGGCCCATGATGAGCTGGTGACCGAGCGACGGGCGGGCCTGCTTCTTGGTGTCGGGATTCTTGAAATCGACGCGGGGCTGGCCCTTGTCGTTCAGGGGCACCTTCAACCAGACGACGTAGCCGCACAGGTTGGTGTTCTGCGGGCCGCACTTCTCGACACGGATGCGGGCACGGCCATCCTCTGTGAGGTAGGTCCCGGTCGCGTCGTTGGGCGTGGCGGCCAGGGCGGACCCGGGCAGCGCGGCCAGGGTCAGGCCGGCCAGAGCGGCGAGGGTCGATCGGTCGATCATGCGTTGGGTATCCTCAAACTTCGAAAACCTGCCGGGGGGCGCCATGAAGCCGATGCCGTGCCGACCCGCCGGAGCCGCCTGAAGGAGCGCCACCGGGCCGCACGCGGTCGTCGCCCCGTGCCGTGATGCTTCGCCATCGGATGCGAAGGTGACCGGATCATGACCGCCGCGCATCACCGCCGCGGGAATCCGGCTCCCGCGACTCCGGCCCGGTCCCGAACGCAAAAAGCCGGTGCTCTCGCACCGGCTCCAGGCTGCGTGAGGGAGAACGCGCCTATTCGGCGGCGGTCATCTCGGCGGTGAAGTGACCGCACCAATCCTTGGAGGCCACCACCGGCCACAGGCCCGGGGACTTCGGCTCGGGCTGGCTCACGGGCGGGTTGAAGCGGCACAGACCCGCGTCGCCGGCCGCCACGCCGCCGTTGAGCTTGTGGTCGTCGAAGAAGCGGCAGCTCTCGCAGGCGGCGCTGTGGTTGCTCGGCATCGTGTCTCTCCCGGTCGGATGGGCAGCCCAGCTGCCCGCTCCGTTCTGAATTAGAATAACTCTAATCAGAGGTCAATCACCGATTCCATGTTCGTTCGGTTCCCGTTGCAGGGACCCCCTTCAGGATCGCCGACCGGATGCACGGTGGCAGTCCGAAGCTCATTGATGCCCGTGGGATCGGCCGCAGGCCTGACGATCGCGCAGGCCGATCACATCGTGGTCGTGGCGGACGCCTGCTCGTCGACAGCGGCAGGCCGACGGAGCTTGCGTCGTGGGGTGACCGCTACAACGACCTGTGGTCCGCTTACCGTGACACGACCCATTGGCGCCTCCAGGACCGGCTGGCTGCCGATGCCGGAAACGGTTCCGTCCCCTGAGACCCTGTGCCAACGAGCGCCTTGCGTGGCAGCCGTGTCTCCGAGCCCGTGCAGAGGCCTTGCCGCGCTCGGGTTGACGGGATGTCCGGCCCCGGCCTAGCTTGAGGGCGACGGTTCCTCCCCGGAGGATCAAAAGGGAACGCGGTGAGGGGCTTTGCTCCGATGCCGTGGCTGCCCCCGCAACTGTAAGCGGCGAGCCCATCATCAACACGTCACTGGACCCGCGAGGATCTGGGAAGACGATGAGAGGGCGATGACCCGCGAGCCAGGAGACCTGCCGTCAGTCGTGGTCACACGCGAAACGCATCGGGCGGGGTGTCCTGGTGGGTGTCGAGGCGTCCGCCGTGGGCGGAGTGCATCGGCCCAGTTCGCGGTGACGTGCCACATCGCGCCTTCGCGCGCGCACGCCGTTTCCGCATGTGCCTGCCCGCGCCACCGCCCCAACTGCCCGTCGACCGTGATCGCGTGCCGCTTCCCAGCGGCCATGGCGTTCGCGCGTCGCAGCACGGTCAAGCGATGCCGGGACAAAGCGATTGTAACATTATAACATTCGTTTTAGGTGTCGTCGGAGCGTCGGTGCGAGCGACGCGTACCCTCGGACTGTCCTCACCCTTATGTCGTTCTTCCCGCGTTCCGCCCTGCCCTCCCTCCGTCCCGGTCACGGGGGCATCGGGGCAAGCTTTCTCGTTCTCGCGCCCCTTGTCGTTCTTGCGCCCCTCGCCGCTTCGGCACAGGAGCCCGCCGTCACCCTCGACACCCTGTCGGTGGCGGGCTCCGGCGTCGCGCCCACCGGACTGAACCTGCGTAACGTGGATCGCGGCGCCAGCCGCCTCGGCCTCACGCCCCTGGAGACGCCCGCCAGCGTCGATGTGATCTCAGGCGAGACCGCACGCCGACGCGGCCAGAACACCGTCGCCGAGGCCGTGACCGAGAACGCCACGGGCATCACCACCGTGGCGGCCCCCGGCAACGGCAACGGCGCCTTCACGGCCCGCGGGTTCGCCGGCCCGAACTCGATCCAGCAGCTCTACGACGGCACGCGCCTCTACGTGGGGGCCGGCACCGTCACCTTCCCGTTCGACACCTGGAACGTCGAGCGCATCGAGGTCCTGCGCGGCCCGGCCTCGGTGCTCTACGGCGACGGGGCCATCGGCGGCGTCGTCAACGTGGTGACGAAGAAGCCGGTGTTCACGCCCCTCAACGAGGCCCGCGCGGCGGTCGGGTCCGATGGCCTCGCCCGCCTCGCCCTGGATTCCGGCGGTCCCATCGGCGAGGCCCTGGCATACCGCTTCAACATCAGCGGCAACCGCTCCGGCGGCTGGATGCAGCCCGACGGAGACTTTCGCAACCTCGCGGTCTCGGGCGCCCTGACCCTGCAGGCGGCCCCCGACCTCGCCTTCACCCTGAGCCATGACCTCGGCTATCAGGAGCCGGCCCGCTACTGGGGCACGCCGCTCGTCAACGGTCGGATCCTCGATTCCATCCGGTTCAACAACTACAACGTCCGCGACGCCAAGATCTTCTGGACGGACAACTGGACCCAGCTCAAGACCGAGTGGAGCCCGAGCGCTGACATCACCGTGCGCAACACCGCCTACCGGCTCCAGAGCCGGCGCCAGTGGCTCGACGTCGAGCAATATGCGTTCAACCGCTCCACCGGCCGCATCGACCGCTCGGACTACCTCGAGATCTACCATCAGCAGGAGCAGGTCGGGAACCGCCTCGACGCCACGGTCCGGGGCACCGTGTTCGGGTTCCGCAACGAGTTCCTGGCCGGGTTCGACGTCAATCACATCGCCTTCCGGCACACCAACAACTTCTCGTCCGAAGGCGGCGGCCTCACCACGAGCGTGGACCCGCTCACCTACGACCCCGGCCTGTTTCCGGCCAACGGCCGTGCCACCCCCGCCTACGCCACCAGCACGAACCAGGCCTCGGTCTTCGCCGAGAACCGCCTGATCCTGTCGGATCAGGTCTCCCTGCTCACGGGCGTGCGCTTCGACGCCCCAACCCTGAACCGCCGGAACCTCGTCACCGGGGACAGCTTCCAGCGGGATTTCCAGGCCCTGAGCTACCGCTTCGGTGCCGTCTACGCCCCGAGCCCGGACCTCTCCCTCTACGCGCAATACGCCACCGCCACCGATCCGGTGGGCAGCCTCATCACCCTGTCGCAGAGTCTGGCCAACTTCCGGCTCTCCACGGGCGAGCAGGTCGAGGTCGGCGCCAAGGGCATCGCCTTCGGCGGCCTCGCCGAGTGGACGCTGGCCGGCTACCGCATCGTCAAGGACAACCTCGTCTCCACCGTGCCGGGCCAGCCCACGGTCTCGACGCAGGTCGGCCGGCAATCCTCGCACGGCGTCGAGGCGGCCGTGTCCCTGCACCTGTTCGACGCCTGGCGGGTGGATGCCAACGTCGCCCTGCTCCATGCCCAGTACGACGACTTCAACCAGACCGTGGCCGGCGCGGTGGTGTCCTATGCCGGACGCCAGCCCATCGACGTGCCGGAGCGCGTCGCCAACCTCTGGGTGAACTGGGCCTTCGCCCCGGCCTGGGAGGCGCGCATCGGCGTGCAGTATGTCGGCGAGACCTTCAGCGATTTCGGCAACACGGCCCGGCGCCCGGACTACGCCCTGCTCAATGCCGGACTCGACTATCAGGTCGGGCCGGCCTCGCGCCTGTCGCTGCGGGCCTACAACATCGCCGACACGGTCTACGCCATCAGCGGCAACGCCGTGAACGGGGTCGGCACCAACTGGCTTCTCGGCCGGCCGCGCTCCTTCGAGGTCGCCTACAACGTCAGCTTCTGAGCCGGCATGTTCCGTTTCCCAAAGCCCTTGAAGCGGTGGCTGATCCTCGGCCACCGCTGGCTCGGCATCGGCACGGGGCTGTTCTTCGCCACCTGGGTCCTGTCGGGCTTGGTGATGATGTACGTCCCCTTCCCCAATCTCACGGAGGCGGCGCGCCTCGCCGGCCTGCCCGCCATCGCCTGGGAGCGGGTGCGGCTCGGCCCCGACGCGGCGCTCGGGTTCGTGCAACTGCCCCCGGACCTGTCCCTCGGCATGCGCGGCGACGCGCCGGTCTACCGGGCCACCCTGGATACGGGCGAGCGCCGCGTCGTCTCGGCCGAGACCGGCGCGGTGCTCGGACCCCTGTCGGGCGCGGAAGCCCTGGCGCTGGTCCGCGCCCGGGGTGGGACCGGTCCGAACCCCACCGTGACCACCATCCATCGCGACCAGTGGACGGTGACGGCGCGCTACGATTCCCTTCGCCCGTTCCACGTGGTCGCCCTCGACGATCCCGCCGGCACCGAGCGCTCCGTCTCGCAGGTCACCGGCGCCGTCGCCCTGGAAACGACGCGGTTCGCGCGCGGCTGGAACTGGCTCGGGTCGATCCCGCACTGGATCTACCTCACGCCCCTGCGCGCTCGGGCCGATCTGTGGCGCGACGTGCTCCTGTGGATCTCCGGAATCGCCGTGGCCGGGGTCCTGAGCGGCCTCGTCCTCGGGATCTGGCGCTTGCGCCTGCGTCGGCCCTACGCCGCGGGGGTGACGCCCTATCGCGGGATGGCGCGCTGGCACCACCTGTTCGGGATCGTCGGCGGCGTGGCGCTCCTCACCTTCGTCACCAGCGGCTGGCTGTCGATGAACCCGAAGAGGTGGTTTTCGGGGCCATCCCCCACGCCGGCCATGCGGACCGCCCATGCGGGGCAAGCCTCCCTGCCCGGCCTCGACGCCCTGCGCGGCCTCGCCTCGCCCGGTGTCGTCGAGGTCCGGTTCATCGGCCTTGCCGGGCAGGTCCACGCCGCCGCCACCGATGCGGAGGGGCGGCGCAGGGTCGAACCGCCCGTATCGCCGGACTCCTTACGCGCGGCAGCGGCGCGTCTCCTGCCCGAAGCGCGGCTCGTGGCGGCCGAGACCCTGACGGCCTACGACGCCTACTGGTATCCGCACCACGAGACCCGGATACTGCCGGTGGTGCGCGTTCGGTTCGACGACCCGGCAGCGACCTCGGCCTACCTCGACCCGGAGACGGGCGAGATCCTGATGCGTCTCGACCGCAGCGGCCGGTTGAACCGCTGGCTGTTCTCAGGCCCCCACCGCCTCGACTTCGCGATCCTGACCCGCCACCGCCCGGCCTGGGACCTCGTCCTGTGGACCCTGAACGGCCTCGGCGCCGGTGTTGCGCTGACCGGGATCGTGCTGGGCTGGCGGCGGCTGCGCCGATCCGCACCGTCCCGCTGAAGCGCCTCACACGTCGAGGTTGGCCACGCTGAGCGCGTTGTCCTGAATGAATTCGCGGCGCGGCTCGACCACGTCGCCCATGAGCTTCACGAACAGCTCGTCGGCGTCCTGGGTGTCCTTGACCTTCACCTGCAGGAGCGAGCGCACGTCGCGATCGAGGGTGGTCTCCCAGAGCTGCTGGGCGGTCATCTCGCCGAGACCCTTGTAGCGCTGGAGCTGGAGGCCCTTGCGGCCGAAGGCCATCACCGCCTCGAACAGGCCGACGGGGCCGTGAAGGGTCGTCTCGTCGCCCTTGCGGGCGTAGGTCACGGGCTCGTGGTAGATCTCGCGCAGGGCCTCGGCCCGGTCGGCGAGCCGCGTCGCCTCCTGCGAGGCGATGAGCCCCGCATCCAGGGTCGCGACCTGGCGCACGCCCCGCAGGGTGCGGCTCATGACGTAGCCGCCCTCGCTCACCGCGCCTTCCCAGCCCTGCTCGATGTCGTCGGCGATCCGGTCGAGGCGCCGGGCCACCCGGTCGGCCAGCACCTCGGCCTCCGCCGCGTTCTCGTCGACGTTGACCCGGAAGGCCCCGGCGATCATCGCCTGCTCCACCACGGCGCGGTCGTAGCGGGTGTGGAGCGCCTGCATCAGGCCCCGGAACTGGCGCGCCTCCTCCACCAGCGCCTTCAATTGCGGGCCGCCGAACTCGACGCCGGAGGCGAGGCGCAGGACGGCGCCGTCGACGCCCGCATCGATGAGGTAGTCCTCCAGGGCCCGCTCGTCCTTGAGGTACAGGTCGCGCTTGCCCTTGGAGGCTTTGTAGAGGGGCGGCTGAGCGATGTAGAGGTGCCCGCGCTCGATCACCTCCGGCATCTGCCGGTAGAAGAAGGTCAGCAGCAGGGTGCGGATGTGCGAGCCGTCGACATCCGCGTCGGTCATGATGATGATGCGATGGTAGCGCAGCTTCTCCGGGTTGAAGCCTTCGCGGTCCGTCGACGAGCGGCCGATGCCGGCGCCCAGCGCCGTGATCAGCGTGCCGATTTGGTCCGAGGACAGCATGCGGTCGGCGCGCACCCGCTCGACGTTGAGGATCTTGCCCCGCAGGGGCAGCACCGCCTGGAAGGTCCGGTCGCGGCCCTGCTTGGCCGAGCCGCCGGCGGAATCGCCCTCCACCAGGAGGATCTCGCATTTCGATGGGTCGCGCTCCTGACAATCGGCGAGCTTGCCGGGGAGGGACGCGATGTCGAGGACGCCCTTGCGGGTCACCGTCTCGCGGGCCTTGCGGGCCGCCTCGCGGGCGGACGCCGCCAGGATCACCTTGCCCATGACGGATTTCGCCTGGGTGGGGTTTTCCTCCAGCCAGTTCGACAGGCCCTCGTTGAGGACGTTCTCCACGGCCGGGCGGACCTCCGACGAGACGAGCTTGTCCTTGGTCTGGGACGAGAACTTGGGGTCGGGGACCTGCACCGAGATCACGGCCGTGAGGCCCTCGCGACAATCCTCGCCGGTAAGCGAGATCTTCTCGCGCTTGGCGATGCCCGAGGACTCGGCATAGCCGGTGATCTGGCGGGTGAGCGCGGCCCGGAAGCCGGCCATGTGGGTGCCGCCGTCGCGCTGGGGGATGTTGTTGGTGAACGGCAGCACGGTCTCGTTGAACGACTCGTTCCACCACAGGGCGACCTCGACGCGGATGCCCTCGCGTTCGGCCCGGACGAAGACCGGCTTGGTCACGCCGTCGATGGGTTTGCGCGACCGGTCGAGGTAGCGCACGAACGCTTCGATGCCGCCCTCGTAGTAGAGTTCCTCGCGCTTGTGCTCGGCGTGGCGCGCGTCGGTGAGCACGATGCGCACGCCGGAATTGAGGAAGGCGAGCTCGCGCAGGCGCTTTTCCAGCGTCGCGTAATCGAACTCGATCATCGTGAAGGTCTCGGTGGAGGGCAGGAACGACACCTCCGTGCCGCGCCGTCCGTTGCCGTCGCCGACGATGACCAGGGGGGACACCGCGTCGCCATGGCGGAACTCCATGGCGTGCTCCTTGCCGCCCCGCCAGATGCGCAGGCGCAGCCATTGCGACAGGGCGTTGACCACCGAGACGCCGACGCCGTGCAGGCCGCCCGAGACCTTGTAGGAATTCTGATCGAACTTTCCGCCGGCATGGAGCTGGGTCATGATGACCTCGGCCGCCGAGACGCCCTCCTCCTTGTGGATGTCGGTGGGGATGCCGCGCCCGTTGTCGGAGACCGTCACCGAGCCGTCGGCGTTGAGGATCACCGTGACGAGGTCCGCGTGGCCCGCGAGCGCCTCGTCGATGGCGTTATCCACCACCTCGTAGACCATGTGGTGGAGCCCCGAGCCGTCATCGGTGTCGCCGATATACATGCCCGGCCGCTTGCGCACGGCATCGAGTCCCTTGAGGACCCGGATGGATTCCGCGCCGTAGGCATCGGAGGCGAGGGCGTGGGTGGCGTCGGAGCTGTGGGGCGTGTCGGACATGAAGTTCCTCGGGCAGGCGGGTCGTCGCGTGATCCTTCGTGTCCCGGCTCGAGCCCCGGACACGCCTGCGGTGCGTCAAGGGCCTTTATAGGCCCTCCGCCTTCAAAAAGCATTGCTTTCGGCTGTTCCGGGCGGGGACGGACGGCCCTCCGTCCCCTGCGGTGTGAACCGGGCTCAATCCTGCAGGAACGGGTTCGTCATCCGCTCCTCGCCGAGGGTGCTCGTCGGGCCGTGGCCGGGGATGAAGGCGATGTCGTCGCCCAGTGGCAGAACCTTCTCCTTGATGGCGCGGATGAGCTGGTCGTGGCTGCCGCCCGGCAGGTCGGTGCGGCCCACCGAGCCCTTGAACACCACGTCGCCCACCAGAGCGAAGCGCGCATCGCGGCTGACGAACACCACGCTGCCCGGCGAATGGCCCGGCGCGTGCAGGATGTCGAAGGCGAGGCCGCCCACGGTCACGGCGTCGCCCTCCACGAGCCAGCGGTCGGGCGTCACCGCCCGCGCCCCGTCGATCCCGTAATTGGCGCCCGTCTCCGGCAGGCTGTCGAGGAGGTAGCGGTCGGCCTCGTGCGGGCCCTCGATGGGCACGCCGAGCCGTTCACGCAGTTCGTCGGCCCCGCCGGCATGATCGATATGGCCGTGGGTGAGCAGGATCTTCTCGATGGTGATGCCCTGGGCCTGGATCGCCGCCTCGATCCGGTCGAGGTCGCCGCCCGGATCGACCACGGCGCCGACCTTGGTCTCGTCGGACCAGATCAGGGTGCAGTTCTGCTGGAAGGGCGTCACCGGGATGATTCCGGCGCGGGGCGTGCCTGGCATCGCGTCTCTCGTACGAGCGCCTCGACGGCGCGGATTTGCACATGCGCCCCGAAGGCGCGGGAAGCCGCCTGTCTAGCGCGAGACGGGGCGCGGTGCGAATCGCCGCGCGGCGGCGCCCGCCAAACTTCGGCCTCGCCATACCGTTAGCCGAACCTTACCACGCCCAGGCTCGTTGTCCGGGCGCCATCTCCTCCCCAGCCGGGTTCCGATCTCACATGCTGAAAACAGCCTTCGTCGCCGCGCGCGACCGGCAACGCCTCGGCGAGATCGCCTCCGTCCTCATCGGCTACGGGGTCACCAAGGTGGTCGAGCGCCTCGGCATCACCCACGTGGCACGCTTCGCCAAGCGGCGGACGCCCCGGGTCGACATCGCCCGCCTGTCGCAGCCCCAGCGCGTGCGCCGAGCCATCGAGGCCCTCGGCCCGACCTTCGTCAAGCTCGGGCAGATCCTGGCGAGCCGGCCCGATCTCCTGACGCCGGAATGGACCGAGGAGCTGGAGAAGCTCCACAGCCAGGTCGCGCCGATCCCATGGGAACGCATCCAGCCGCAGCTGGAGGAAGACCTCGGGGCGCCGGCTGACGAGGTCTTCGCCGAGTTCGACAAGGTGCCGCTGGCCGCCGCCTCCATCGCCCAGGTCTACCGGGCCCGGCTCCACACCGGCGAGGAGGTGGTGGTCAAGGTCCTGCGTCCCGGCCTGCGCAAGGTCATCGAGGCCGACCTGCGGCTGCTCGGCCACGCCACCCGCATCGTCGTCAACGAGTGGCCGGAATTCGGCCGCTACCAGCCGCAGGAGCAGATGCGGCACCTAGCCAGCGGCCTCTACGGCGAGCTCGACCTCATCAACGAGGCCCGCAACTGCGAGACCATCGCGGCGATCTTCGCCGACCGGTCGGACATCGTGGTGCCCAAGATCCACTGGGAATGGACCTCCGAGCGCGTCCTCGTGCAGGAATTCATCCACGGCATCCCGCCCAACGACCACGCCCGCCTCGACGCGGCCGGCATCGACAAGGTGGTGCTGGCCCAGAAGGGCACCGACGCCTTCCTGCAGATGGCCCTGATCGAGGGCGTGTTCCACGCCGATCCGCACCCGGGCAACATGCTGGTGATGACCGGCGACCGCATCGGCTTCATCGATTTCGGCATCATCGGCCGCCTGTCCGAGCGCCGCCGCACCCAGCTTCTCATGCTCATCGGCTCGATGCTGAAGGAGGATGCCGACGGGCTCATGGCCGTGCTCCTCGACTGGACCGGATCGAGCAACCCGGATCTCACCAAGCTCGAAGCCTCGTCGCAGGCCTTCATCGCGCGCCACACCGGCGCGTCCCTGGATTTCGGGGCCCTGCTCACGGACTTCATGACCATGGCCCGCGAGAACGACCTCGCCATGCCGACCGACCTCGCCATCCTGTTCAAGGGGCTGGTCACGGCGGACGGGGTGATGCGCCAGCTCGATCCGAACTTCGATCTGTTCTCGGCCGCCGGCCCCACGGTGAAGCGCAAGCTTCAGGCGCAGTTCTCCATCAAGGGCCTCACCCGCAAGGTCGAGGCCGTCGGCGCCGGCCTGTTCGGCGCGGCCTCCGAACTGCCGACCCTGATCCACCTCATGCTGGTGCGCCTGAAGCAGGGCCGCGTCACCGTCGAGATCGAGCTGAAGGGCATCGAAAAGCTCACCCGCGGCATCGAGCGCGCTGCCGCCCGCATCGCCGTGGCGCTCATCGTCGCCGCCTTCGCGACCCAGCTGGCGCCCCGGTTCATGGATCTCGGCACCCCGGCCTTCGTCACCGTCGGCGCCATGGTGTGCGTGATCGGGATCGGCTGGCTGGTGCTGCTCGGGCGCAACAAGTAGGGGGCGTCCGTGCGTCCGTCTCCCGCCGCGGCGGGGTCGGAGGATACGGTCGCCACCTTAAATCAGCCGCGTTGTGCGGCGCATCTTCGGGTGCCTTTGCGCCCCGACCGGGGGCGCCTGAAGAACCCCGTTGCCCCGGCCTAAATGAACATCATCCTGATCAAGCTGTTCGCGACGGCGCTGACCCTCAGTCAGGTCACGACGCGGCCGGATGCGGTGAAGACGCAGTTCGATCCCGTGGCCGACAAGGGTCAGGTGGTGCAGATCCTGCGCGACGGCTGCGCCCACATGCGCAAGGCCTTCGACATCGAGGACATCAACCTTGACGAGCTCATCTCCACGGCGATGGAGGACCCCACCGCCATCGCGGGAGCGAGCGCGCCCAAGCTCCTGCACGGCCTCGACATCGGCGAGCTCAACGTCAGCTACCGTCAGTTCTGCAAGGGCGAGAGCCCCAAGGACTCCCCCTTCGACGCGGGCGAGGTCATCGCCTTCTACAACAAGGCCGTCCTCGACCTGCCCTCGGCCGAAGCCCTGAAGGAGCGCAAGCTCCCCGGCGCCAGCCTCATCCTCGACGGGGCGGGCAAGCGCTACGCCGAGGCCTTCGAGGCCAACGGACGGCGCCTCAGCGTACCCATCGCGGAGGTACCGACGATGGTCCAAAAAGCCTTCGTGGCAGCGGAGGACAAGCGCTTCGAGACCCACCACGGCATCGACGAGCGCGGCGTGATCCGCGCCTTCATCGGCAATCTCGCCTCGCCGGGCCGGCCAGCCGGCGGCTCGACCATCACCCAGCAGGTGGTCAAGAACCTGTCGGTCGGCGACGACGTCACCTACGAGCGCAAGATCCGCGAGATGATCGTGGCCTCCCGGCTGGAGCGCATCCTGCCGAAAGCCGGCATCCTCGAACTCTACCTCAACGGCATCTACCTCGGGCGCGGCGCCTACGGCATCGAGATGGCCGCCCGCAGCTACTTCGGCAAATCCGTCGGCCAGCTCACCGTGCCGGAGGCGGCCCTGCTCGCCGGCATGCCGAAGGGGCCGAACTTCTACAATCCCGACAAGTACCCCGACCGGGCGCGCGAGCGTCGCGCCTACGTGCTCGCCCGGATGAAGGAAGAGGGCGTCATCACCGACGCCGAACTCACTCAGGCGGCCAACGCGCCGCTCGGCCTCGCCTCCATCGAGACGGCGCGGCGCGACTCTGGCTTCTACTTCGTCGATCACCTCACCCGCGAGACCCGAACCTTCGCGGGTATCGATTCCCTGACCTCGGCCTCGCACACGGTGCGCTCCACCCTCAATGCCGGCCTCCAGACCGCCACGGAAACGGCGCTTCAGGACGGGCTCGCCAACTACGAGCGCGCCACCGGGCGCCAGCGCTACGAGGGTCCGGAGCTCAACCTCGCCGAGGCCGTGCGCAAGCTCGACGGGGCGGGGGCCGCCCCCGAGGCCTCGTCGCTGTCCGTGCCGCTCCTCGTCGGCGGCGAGACCAAACCCGCCGAGGCCCCCAAACCCGCCGAGGTCCCCAAGCCCGCGCCCACGGGGACGAAGGCCGAGCGCAAGGCGGCACGGGCCGCGGCCGCAGCGGCCGCCAAGGCCGTACCACCGAAACAAGCCGGTCCCAAGCCGACCTGGCAGCGCGCCCTGGAGAACGCCCGGCCCGTCCTCTACGACGTGCACTGGCCCCTCGCCGTGGTGCTCGATCCCGGTCGCGGCGGTACGGCGAAGGCAGGGCTCGCCGATGGCCGCACCGTCAGCCTGGAGCCCGGCCCGGCGCGGGGACGGCTCGCCCTCTACGACGTGGTCCGGGTCAAGCTGCGCGATCCCGCGGCCAAGACCCCGCGCGCCGACCTGCGGGTGCGCCCGAGCGTCCAGGGGGCGGCCCTGGTGCTGGAGAACCGCACCGGGCGCATCCTCGCCATGGCGGGCGGCTTCTCCTACCCGGTGAGCCAGCTCAACCGGGTGACCCAGACCGTGCGCCAGCCGGGCTCGACCCTGAAGCCCGTGACCTATCTCGCCGCCCTCAACGCCGGCCTGCAGCCCAACACCCTGGTGATGGATGCCGCCGTGACGCTCCCGCCCATCGGCGGGGTCGGCGATTCCTGGTCGCCGAAGAACTACGACGGCGGCGGGGCCGGGGCCACGACCCTGCGCCGCGGCCTTGAATTCTCGAAGAACCTCGTCACCGCGCGCCTGCTCCAGGGCGGCATCGCGGACAAGGCGCCGGCGAGCCTGCAGAAGGTCTGCGATCTCGCCCTCGAAGCCCAGCTCTACGCCGAGTGCGAGCGCTACTATCCCTTCGTCCTCGGCGCCCAGCCCGTGCGGATGGTGGATCTCGCCGCCTTCTACGCCGCCATCGCCAACGAGGGCGCCCGGCCCGCCCCCTACGCCCTCGAATCGGTGGAGCGCGACGGCAAGACCCTCTACACCCGCGGCCCCCGCGAGCCCGTGCGGATCGGCTCGGCCGACCGGGTGGCGTTCTACCAGCTCAAGACCATGCTCCAGGGCGTGACCCAGCACGGCACGGCGGCGGCCCTGAGCCGGTTCTCGTCCGCCATCGCCGGCAAGACCGGGACGTCGGAGAACGAGAACGACGCGTGGTTCGCCGGCTTCACCAACGAGATCACCATCGTGGTCTGGGTCGGCTACGACAACGCCGACGGCACGCGGAAGACCCTCGGGCGCGGCCAGACCGGCGGGCATCTCGCGGTGCCCATCGCCGGGTCGATCCTCCAGGCGGCCTGGGCCAACGGCGTGCCGCGCACCCCCCTCGCGCCGCCGTCGGCCGAGGCCCGGCCGTTCCTCGCTGACCTGCCCATCGACGCCCGCAGCGGCGAGCCCGTCCCCGGCGGCGGTTTCGTCGAGCATTTCCGCCTCGCCAACGGACGCATGGCCGACACCCAGTACAAGCTCCTGCCGCGCGAGACCCGGACCGCCCTGCGGCCCGACGCGGAGGATGGCGACCTCGGCGGCGCCGAGGACGGGGCGGACGTGGCCGGCGACCTCTTCGGCTCCGTGCCGGGCCGGGGCGCGGAGCCCGATGTGCTCGACCCGTTCGGAGAATCCCGGAGCCGGACACCGAGCCGTCGGGCCCAGCGCGACCCCGATCCGGTCTGGCCCGGCACCCAGCGCTCGCCCTTCGGCGACGACGAAGTCTATGCCCGTCCGCGCCGCCGCGATCCCGACTACCTGTTCGGCGAAGACTTGCGCTACTGACGCGCCGTTCGACCCGCTCCGCCCGACCGGCGATGCGCGCGCCTCCCTCCTCCCCTGATCGACCAGAGGCTTCGACGTGCCGATGCACCCCTCCGCGCTCCTTCGCCTTTCCGCCCTGCTGGCCCTGTCCCTCCCCGCGCAGGCGCAGGAGGGCATGAGGCAGCAGCCCGCGACCTCCGACCGGATCAAGGACGTGCCGTCCATCGAGGCGGTGGGTCTCGCCACCCTTAAGCCCGGCACCGTCCTATTCACCGACCACCGCGACGATCCGGCCAAGCCCGAGAACGGCCTCGTGCCCTACCTCGACTGGGGCCGGGTCCGGCCGGCCGAGCGGGCGGCGCTCGCGCCCTACCCGGCCTATGCCGAGCCCGACTACATGCAGACCCTCAACGGGGTGGCCAAGCGCCGGCACGAGACCCTCAAGGTCTACGTGGCGCAGGGGCGCTTCGTCGTGCCGAGGGCGGCCGAATCCATCGATCTGGCGTCCTACGCCACCCTCGGATTCGTGGCGAAGATGGACCCGGTCATCAAGCACAAGACCCTGAATCCCGCCGACGTGACTCCGACCAAGGACCCGGCCGCCGCCTTCGCCAAGCGCCCCGACCGGCCGTGGTGCGATCTCGGCACCGTCTGCATCGAGTCGCGCTACGACCTCGAGGGCAAGCTGCCCCTCGGGGTGAAGCTCGCCAACAAGCTCGAGGACGGAGCGGCGAAGAAGGTGGCCGAGTTCGTCTCGTTCCAGAGCGAGGTGCGCACCCTTCCCCCCGCCGAGACCGCACCGCTCGCCGGACTCACGAAGATCGACGCGCCGGTGACCGGCGGCCTCGAACAGACGATCTTCTGGGTCAACCAGATCCTGCGCTTCGGCAAGTTCCTCGCCGTGTTCCAGCCGATGCCGGGCGATCCCGGAAAGACCGTGGTCACCACCTACATGGCGCTGGCCATCAAGGCCGACGTCCTCGACCGCAAGCAGGAATACGCCCGCGTGCCGGTGCTCAAGAACCTGCTGCCGGCCCAGGTGCTCATGGGCAATTCGTCGTTCAACACCGGCACCTCCATCAGTGCGGGTCTGCCGACCTACGCCCGCAACCGCATGACCGCTTTCGCGGACGCCCTCGCCAAGAACTGAACGGGACCCTCCCCGAGGGTTGCCCGTGCGACGGCTGGACGCCGGGCCTCGTGGATACCGGACACGGGTCCGGCTCCACGGGGATCGGGGTCAGTTGCCGCGGCTGGAGATCGAAGGCAGCGAGGGCTGGGTGTAGAGGCGGTTCACGTCGCGGCGGGTCTGGGTGCCGTTGGTGTCAGACGAGCGGCGGTAGTTGCTGGTGTCGAAGGTCTCGGCGATGCCGCTGCGGGAATTCGGGCCCTCAGCACTGTTGCAGGCGCACAGGCCGGCGACGAGGAGGGTGGAGAGGGCGAGGGGAAGAAGGCGCATCGCAAGTCCGTCCTGAATGATCGCGTGGTCCGGAGGTGGAGCCTCCCCGGGCACCGGCGTCAAGCATCGGATCGGCGAACCGCGCAAGGATAACGAACCGTCGCCGCTTCGCCGCACAGTGATGCGATGGCGCCACGAAAACGCTCACCACCCCGCGCTTTGAGACCCGGACAAGTCGGCCGATCGTGTGAAATCACCCGTCGGACTCCTGGCGTCCGACGGTCCGCCACGCGAAACATCATGGCCATGAGTAACGTCATCCCCTTCCGCAGCCGTCCCTCCCCGCCCGCCCCGGCGGTGCACGACGTGGTGGCCGTCGCCGACGACCTCTTCGCGGTCCTCGAGCACCTCCAGGCCGTGGGCGTCCGCGCGGCGGCCATGAACCGGCCGCGGCGCGAGGTGGAGACCACGGTCCGGAACCTCTTCGACGCCGTCACGGCCGTGGAGCGCGCCCTCGACTGCATCGGCGAGGGCGACGAGGCCGGTCAGGCCTGAGCGGACGCGCGATCCGCCGCGAAGATCTCGACCGCCGGTCGCCGCCGCCGCACCGACGTCCGGTCGCGCTTTTCCCAACAAATGCTGGGAAATACCGATCCACCCCATCAAAACGACAAAATTACTCGGACTACGTCTACTATTAGACAGACGCGCCGAGGGGCGTGCGCTAGTGGCCGGAAGACAGACCGTGAACGCAGTGCACGTCATGCCCTCGGCCGCCGATGCCCTGTTTCAGGGCAATCTTCTCCTGAAGACCCTGAGGGCCGAGGATCGTGCCCTGCTGGCACCTCACCTCGAACGGGTCACGCACCAGCGCGGCGAGATCCTGTTCGCGGCGGGTTCCGAGGTCACCACCATCGCCTTTCCGTGCGGCCAGACCGTGGCGACCCTGATCATCGCCATGCGGGACGGGCGCAGCGCCGAGACCGCCACCATCGGCCGCGAGGGCGCCGTCGGCGGCGTGGTCAGCCACGGCTATCTTCCCGCCTCCACCCAGGCGGTGGTGCAGATCGGCGGTCCGATCCTGCGGATGGACGCCGGCCGCTTCCAGGAGGCCAAGCGCCGATCCGAGAGCCTGCGCAACCTCTTCACCCGCTACGGCGACTGCCTGCTCGCGCAGGTGCTGCAATCGGTGGCCTGCAACGCCCTCCATCCCATCGAGGCGCGCTGCCTGCGCTGGCTGTTGACCCTGCAGGACCGGATCGCCAGCGAGACCCTGCCCGTCACCCAGGAGCTGCTCGCGGCGATGCTCGGCGTGCAGCGCACCTACCTCACCCGGATCCTGCGCACCCTGCAGCAGCAGGGGCTCATCGAGGTCGGACGCGGCCGCATCACGATTCGTGACCGTGCCAAGGTCGAGGCCGCCGCCTGCGAGTGCCACGGCGTCGTCCGGCACCATTACGAGACGGTGCTGGGCGCGGGCTATGACCGCCGCGGCCATCTCGTCCGGGTCGAGCCCCCCCATGAGGCGGCCTCCGCCGAGCGGTCCATCCCTCAGCGGGAGTCGGCCTGACGGGCGGAGGACCCCGCCGAAGAAGATCATCCCGCCGACCCGCCACACCCGATCCGAGACGGACGCCGCCGCCCCCGACGATGACGAAC